>CAZVAY010000206.1:0-5346 GCA_964625265.1 uncultured Sphingobacteriales bacterium
TTACAACTTAAATTATCAAAACTTGCATTAATTGTATATTTTGATGATTTATCCTATTTTAGCAATTTGCGTTTTCATCAATAACCACCACGGTTTATGGTATGGTGTTGTGCGGGATTATGAAGCGATTTTTTACTTCCCCCCATTCTTAGACAGAAAATAATATGATTTAAAGTTAATCGAAATTCGATATTCAATTTATTAAGCTGTTTTTTGGTTCATCTTCATCTTTCATCTATCATAACTCCCTTCTTCCCCAGACAAACACATTGGTAGCAAGGAAAGGATTGTTGGTTAGCTTGTTGCGGAAGACATTTTTTAACAGAAACTTTTTCAGTCCGCTGTCGGGTAGAACATCCAGGGGCGCTGTCATGAGTTTGGCTTCACCAATGATAAAACCCTGTTTCCGGAGAAGATTTACTATCCTTTTTTTTGTGTAAATCCTGGCGTTGGCATAGCGTTCATGAACTCTTCGCGGGAGCCAGGAAAAAAAAGGAACCCTGTTCCAGGGTAACAAGGGGAGCCGGGCACCGTGAGTCTCAAAAATCCACCATTTGTGGGGCACTGTGATGGCAAACATACCCCCGGGTTTTATCAATTCATACAGTTTGGCCACGCTGTTTTCATCACGGAAATGCTCAATCACTTCGAAACAAACCAGCCTGTCGAATTGTTTGCCGGGCTCTTCAGTTTCCAGATCTATAAGTTCGATATGGCAGTTTTCGATATGCTGGTTGGCTTTGATCTCGTTGAAAACTTTTTCATTTTCAGGAAAAATATCCAGGCCTGTACAGTATTTAAAATATTCGGATAAAAGGAAAACGGAGTTACCGTTACCACAGCCCACATCAACAAGTTCCAGCCCCGGATCAACAAATCCGGGAATCTGCCTGACCAGCTCTATCCTGGTTTTAACAAACAAATCGTCAAAGTTTGCCGGAAGACCTATATAATGGCCTGCTTTAAACCTATTTTTATCAACGGTTGACATCAGGTTTTTTATTCTCGTTTTCAGGAAGGGTAGCCTGGTTTTCATTCCTGAAATAGACACCAACGGAGCCCAATATCAGCAACACCAATAGGATGGATGCAGCCAGGGAAACTTTTTCACCGGTATAATAAGACCGGGGTTCAAACCGGAATTCAATATCGTGGGCGCCTGCCGGAACCATCATGGCCCTGAGGACATAATCGACCCTGAAATGTGGTACTTCCTTGTTGTCAATAAATGCTTTCCAGCCTTTGTCGTAATAAATCTCTGAAAATACCGCTAACCTATCATTTGACGATTCATAAGTGTATTTGATATGGTTGGGGTGATAGTCTGTCAATGAAATATAATCCTGCATGGATGCTGGCCCAGAGCTGGTATACAAGTCTTTAAACTTTTTATCAACTACGGCTTTTTTAGCGGGGTCAATTGATTTTAAGATGGACATTTCTTCGTTGGTATTGCCTGCCACAACAACAGAATCCACAAACCAGGCATTCCCCAGCGCATACGGATTTTTGACAACCCCGTTTTGCCCCGGAGCCACAATAAAATATTTTGTATTCAGCATGTTGTACGAAGGTGTAAGGCCTGGGTTCAAACCTGAACCCGCTCTCAGGCTGGCAATAAAATTCTGTATTTCCGGTGTAAGCGTTTCTGAGATCATATCCTGGTAACGTGAGAGTTTCGCACCGTGGTAGCCGCCAATAAAATGGTGGTAATAGGCAGGTGACGCATCGTTCCAGGGATCGGTGGTCACATCCATAACCCGGTAATGGGCATCAGGGTCTTGCAGGATCAACTGATCAGCAGGCCTTTGCTGGACAATTCCTTCACTGGCCCTGCGGGGTTTGCGGAAAAAGTCGTCTTTGTTAAAATAGCGTTTATCAAGGCCCCACATATCAATGAGTACGGCCACCCCAACGATGACGACCAGGTAAATGGCCTTAACCTTTTTTACAGCATACAAGTAAATAGCCCCGGCAGTAACAAGAATAAAAAACAGCGACCGGACAGCATCCAACCGGAGCATTCGCGCCCTGTCTTCGCGCAACACATCCACCGGCCATCCGTTCGATTTCAGAGTTTCATCAATTTGTGCCTGAAAATCAAAAATACTTCCTCCCAGCAGGATAAAAAACAAAAGCAACCCGCCCAGTGAATACAAGGTGTATTTCAATGCTTTGAGCAAATCCGGTTTTGAATACTTATCGTTAAGCAATTCCTCGAGGAAGAAAAAGGAGAGCACAGGCACCACCATGCCGACAATAAGAAGCAGCGTCATGGGTACCCTGAATTTATTGTAAAGAGGGAAATAATCAAAGAACAAATTGGTAAGGAAAGGGAAATTACTGCCCCAACTCAGGAATAAGGCCAGCAGGGCAGAGGCAAAGAGCCACCATTTAAGGCGGTTCTTAACCAGGAACATACCAAGGATAAAAAGGAATATAACAATGGCCCCGATATAGATAGGCCCGGAAGTGGACCTTAGCTGGCCCCAATAGGTCGGAACGTTTTTGAGGTTCTTGGGAGCTACACCCAGTTTGGCCAGTTTTGAATTCGGCCCAAGGGTTTGGGTAGTTGCGCCACCCGCAAAGTTAGGGATCAGCAGGGTAAAGCTTTCCCTGGCTCCATAACTCCAGCTGAGTGCATAATCTTTATCAAGTCCTTTGGTATTGGTGTTTTCCTTTTGTAGTTCCGATCCGCCACGCATGGTGTACCTGGCATATTCGTTTGTAGTCCATAAAGCGGTGATGTTGACGGCAACAGCAAGGATAACTGCAATAAGCAGGGCTGCCATTGTTTTGATAAATGCGATAAGCTGTTTTTCTTTCAGATAATGAATAAACTCAACAATGAGAAGAATGAGTATGGTGATAAACAAATAATAGGTGATCTGTAAGTGGTTTGCCCTTATTTCCAGCGACAATGCCAGCGCTGTCAGCGCCATACCTCCCAACAACCTGCCCTGCAAGGCAAGGATGATCCCACTTAAAACCAGCGGGGCAAAACCCATGGCAAGGCCTTTTGTCAGGTGGCCCGCTTCAATATTGATCAGGTTGTATGAACTGAAAGCAAATGCCACCCCGCCAATAAATGCGATAAGTGGCCTGATTTTAAGTACCAGCAGCAGGATGTAAAAGCCAATGAAATAAATAAAAAAACTACCAATGGGGGATGGGAGGAATTTTAGCCTGATGTATTTCATAATATAGGTAGATACATTATTAGGATAGCGCATCCAGATCTGGTAGGTTGGCATACCACTGAAAATAGCATTCGACCACAAAATGGTTTCCCCGCTTTGCTTTTGGTATTTGATGATCTCCTGTTGCATGCTTTTAGCCATGACAATGTCGTGCTGTTTGAGCACCCTGCCTTCCATAGCCGGGTAGAAATAAATGAAACTCAACACAAGAAATCCCACAATAGCAAATAAATGAGGTAAAAATGGTTTGAAATCAAAATTTTTCATCATGATCTTAATCTGATTAATAGTAGGAACACTTAATTATTTGTTACAGGCGTTCAAAATTACTATAATTGCATAAAATTAGGGATACGAAATGAAAAGCAAGCTCAGGGAATATATTTCCCTTGTGTTGAAAGGAGTGGGGATGGGCGCTGCCAATGTAATCCCCGGAGTGTCGGGTGGAACTATTGCCCTGATCACGGGCATTTTCGAACGGCTGATCCATGCCATCAAATCCTTAAACCTAAGGGCCCTTAAGTTATTATTTACCGGTAGATTCAGGGAATTTGCCGTGCACATGGACCTGTATTTCCTGCTGGCGGTGCTTGGTGGTATTACCCTTGCCATATTATCGCTGGCCCGTTTACTCGAATATCTGTTCGCCCATTACCCGGTATTGGTGTGGGCATACTTTTTCGGACTTATTCTGGCATCGGTTTTTTATGTCGGCAGGCGTATTTCCCGGTTGTCCTGGGCAGTAATTATCCTGTTTTTACTCGGTGCCTCTATTGCTGTTATTATCACGGTAATGACCCCATCCAAAGAGAATAATTCGGTACTGTACCTGTTGATATGTGGTGTTGTAGCTTCCTGTAGTATGATCTTGCCCGGGTTATCCGGCTCTTTTGTCCTGTTACTTATGGGTAATTACCAATTGGTCATGATTGAGTCTATCAATAGTTTCGACCTTTACATCCTGGTTCCTGTTGTAATCGGGGCAGGAGTGGGCCTGGTGGCATTTTCCTATTTCCTTTCATGGGTATTTAAAAAATATAAAGATGGAACACTGGCGTTACTGACCGGATTTATCCTGGGGTCATTAAGTATTTTATGGCCATGGAAAGAAACCATCAGTACCTATGTGGACCGTCATGGCGAACTTAGGCCTTTATTACAGAAAAATGTACTTCCTTCCGTATTTGAAAAGGTAAACGCTACCGACCCACAAATACTGCTTTCTATAGTTTTTATGCTCGCAGGAATTGCTACCATCTTTCTTCTTGAAACCCTGGCCAAAAAATCGGAACAACAGGATGAATAAAAGACCCTGCCTCCTTTACGGACTCATAGGTTATCCGCTGGGACATTCTTTCTCGGCTGTTTATTTTGAAGAGAAGTTTAAAAAACTGGGTATTCATGCCGAGTACAGACTTTTTCCTATCGAGGATATTTCGTTCCTCCCTTCGCTTATCCAAAGCTTCAATCTGCTCATGGGTTTTAATGTGACTATTCCATATAAGCAAAGTATCATCAGTTACCTGGACGAATTATCGGAAGACGCTGAAAGTATTGGTGCCGTAAATGCCGTCAGGATAAAAGTCAGTTGCCAGGGAAAAACAACCCTTGCCGGATACAATACCGACTGGCAGGGTTTTCTTGATTCATTGAATAATTTTATTACCGGAAAAATACCTGATGCCTTGATATTAGGTAGTGGTGGAAGTTCAAGGGCGGTTGCCTATGCGCTTAAAAAATCGGGTATAAACTATAGAATAGTTTCAAGAACAGCAGATCAGGAAAGGATAAGTTATAATCAAATTTCTGAGGAATTACTAAAAAAATATCCACTTGTAATCAATACAACACCTTGTGGCATGTTCCCCAACACCTTGAGTATGCCATCCTTTCCGGTAGAATTTTTAGGGCCGGATAACTATGTGTTCGACCTGATCTACAATCCGGGTACTACCCTGTTGATGGAAAAAGCTGCAGCCAATGGGGCAGTCGTTCAAAACGGCCTTGACATGCTGCACCGGCAGGCTGAACTGAGTTACGAGATATGGAGACAATAGACCTCGGAAATTAGATAATAGATTTGGTTCATCACAATTATCCCGACCTGTTTTCATAAAAGCATAAATTTTCAAAGCAAAATATTCCA
>CAZVAY010000207.1:0-413 GCA_964625265.1 uncultured Sphingobacteriales bacterium
AACCAAGAGTATTAAAAATAAGTGTTTCATTTTAACAGGAATTTAAAGGTTTAAGTTTTACCTGATTTTTTAAGCATCAACAAATACATTCCACTTGAAAGTTCTTGTAAATCAAATATAAAAAAAGTTTTTGAAAAACAAGCATTTCTGAATTTATTTCTGCATTTTTTTGGTTTGTATCTATTCAACCCCTTCAGGGTTGTGAAGTGTGGGTTGTTAGCCGTCACCGCACTTCGTACGGGTTAGAAATATTCAACCCCTTTGGGGTTGGGGAAAAGGCTTCTCAAATAATTCTTAATTCCTGCTTTCTTGTTTCTTGTGTTCTGGCTTCTTGCCATTCGCTAATGTCTCAAAGGTTGCAACTTTCACCTCATTTCTCTCCTTCTCCCTTCTCTTCGTCTCTCCCTTTCCCT
>CAZVAY010000207.1:513-5340 GCA_964625265.1 uncultured Sphingobacteriales bacterium
TAGTTCGTTACTTTCGCCCCATCGCTTTTTCGCGCTCTTCGTCTCTCCTTCTCCCTTCTCTTCGTCTCTCCCTTTCCCTTAGTTCGTTACTTTCGCCCCATCGCTTTTTCGCGCTCTTCGTCTCTCCTTCTCCCCCTCTCTCTTCACTCCCCCATCAGGTACTTATCAATAAATTCCCTGACACAACCTTCACCCCCCTTTTTCCGGAGTACTACGTTCACCTGATTTTTTACCTGATCAACCGCATCGGCAGGACAGGATGTAAACCCGGCCTTGTTAATCACGTCCAGGTCGTTGATATCGTCCCCGATAAAGGCTACTTCCTGTGGTTTTAAGTTCAGCTCATGGCACCATTGGTCGAATATTTTTATTTTAAGTTCAAGCCCGATGTAATATTTGTCCACTTTGAGCATTTCAGCCCTATGCCTGGCGACTTCATTTTTGATACCGCTGCTCAGAAAGGCTGTCATGATACCGGCCTTTCGCAGGTTCATGATCCCCCGCCCGTCTTTTGTGCTGAATTTCTTTATCTCTTCCCCCGAAGAGGTGTAATACATGCCGCCATCTGTCAGTACACCGTCCACATCCATGACCAGCATTTTTATTTGTGCTGACCTCTTTTCCAGTTCAGCCAGGTTGTGCTTGAGCAAGCGGTCAACGGTCATATTGAAAACCATGGACAGTGCCAGTAATTCCTTTGCATCAGGAAAATAATTCTCATTTTCTATCAACTGCAAATAATCCGGGGTCATCCCCAGCCGGGCACCAAGGTCTGTAAGTGAAAGATTATTCTTCTCACGCAGGAACCCGATATTTTCTGCCAGGTATAACTTCATCAGATAATATTTCTTCCAATTGCTTTTGCAATCGGTTGTAACGATTCGAAAACTTCTGTAAACTGTTGATGATTGAGTTGTTGGGAGGCATCCGATTTAGCCACTTTCGGATTGGGATGTGTTTCGATCAACAAACCATCCACACCCATGGCCATACAGGCGCGGGTAAGGTCAGCTACACCGTAGGCATAACCCATCGCATGGCTAGGGTCAAGCACAACCGGCAGGTTGGTATATTCCTTCAGGTAAGCCACTCCGCAAAGGTCAAGGGTAAAGCGGGTTTTGGTTTCGAAAGTGCGGATACCCCTTTCGCACAGTATTACCTGATCGTTGCCACCTGACAGGATAAATTCGGCAGCCTGGACAAATTCCTGTAGTGTGGTTCCAAAACCTCTTTTTAATAATACAGGCTTTCGGGCTGCACCGCATTTTCTGAGAATGCCATGGTCGTACATGGCTTTGGCACCAATCTGAACAATGTCTGCATAGGCAATCACATCATCTACCTGTGAGGCATCCCTGACTTCGGAAATGATCCGGTGGCCATACTCATCCCTGATCTTTGCCAGTAATTTCAGGCCTTCAACACCCAAACCCTGGAACGAATAAGGTGATGTACGCGGTTTAAAGCTTCCTGCGCGAAGGACTTTTAACCCTAATGACTTCAGCAATTCAGCCGACTGCCGGATCTGCTCTTCCGATTCTACAGAACAAGGGCCTGTCATGACCAGTGTATTGTTGGTAGTCCCCCCGATAACAATGTCATCCGTTATTTTCACCCTCCTTTTTTCAGAAAGATAGTCACTACTGGCCAGTTGGATATCCGTTGGAAAAACAAAGAAATTCTCCGTAAGGCCGGAAATATTGCGTGGTAATTCTTTGACCGAGGAAGACGTAACAAGCACATGTCCTCCCTGATTTTCGATCAGAATGGCTTTCAGGTTTTTCGCATGTTTTCCTGCTATTTCTTTGGCTACCGAAGCCTTCAATTGTATGATCATGACTCTCCTTTTATCAGGTTGTTAAACATCAGGACACCGGTTACCTGTTTTTTATCATTTGTTACCGGTAAAAATAACAAGGGAAATTTCACATTGTATACCAGGGCCCAAAGGTCTTTCACTGTTTTGTCTTCACGAATAAAAACCGGGTTGCTGTTTAGAATCTGGTCAACCGGTATATTGGGGATTTTATCAAAATGCCTGATCATGGCCTTCCGAATGTCAGCGTTGGTAATGATCCCTTCCATATTATTATTGTTGCCAACTATAATGGTGAAACCCAGGTTATGCTTTTCAATGGATTCGAGGATATTCCTGAACCCTGCTTTTTCAAGGGGCAGATAAGGCAAGTTGGAGGTTCTCATAAAATCCTTTACCTGGTATTCCGAACTGGTATTTTCATGCTTCAGGTTGAGAAGCGAGACCCCGATATATTGTGATTTGAAAAGGTAGGAACCCACTACAACAAGCCTGACATTCATGTTGCGCAGAATAAATGATAATTCATTGTTCACCCCGCCATCAACATGGATGGCCTTACCAGGATAGCGGTCAGAAAATGCATGGATTTTTTTGAAATTCTCTTTCTGAAAAACCCCTCCGCTCTTTCCGGGTGTGGTAGCCATCAACAGGATAAAATCCATCCTGCCCTTGTATGGGTCGAATACCTCAACCGGGGTCTCCGAACTAATGGCCAGGCCAAAACTTGTTCCGGACAGCTCAGGAATTTCAAAACCGTTCTGGCAAGCCTCATACTGGATAGTGACACTTTCGACCCCAAATTCCCTGATAAGGTTAAAATACTTTTCAGGTTGGGGTGATATGATATGCAGGTCAATGGGAGTATTGGATTTTTCCCTGATTTGCCTGATATCATCAAATACAGCCGGGTTGTCGTTACAATCAACATGAAAATAGTCGATGTTATGCTCGTCAAGCATTTCGATCAACCCTTCCCGCTGGTCTTCCCTGCTGGAATATATGGACGCTGCTATTTTCACTGTTGTTTTATTTGTAATAAACGAACCCGGACTATTTTACCGGGGCATTTTTAAGTGTTTCAACAAGAAAATCCCAGAATTTACCCACTGTTTCAATATTCACTTTTTCATCGGGTGAATGCGGGTAGCGGATAGTCGGGCCGAATGAGATCAGGTCCATTTTAGGATATACATCGCCAATGATGCCACATTCGAGGCCGGCATGGATCACTTTGATGTCAGGTACTTTCCCAAATTTATCGTTGTACACTTTTTTCATGGTGTTCAGGATAGGTGAATTCAGGTTGGGTTTCCAACCGGGATAAGCGCCTGCAAATTCAACCTCAGCACCGGCCAGTTCAAAAATGGATTTGATGGTATCGGCCAGGTCCTGTTTGCGTGAATCGACTGAACCACGTTGCAGTGCTGCAACTTCAACCATGCCGTTTTCGGTTTTTACAATACCCATGCTGGTAGATGTTTCCACTACATCAGGCATTTCCGGAACCATGCTGATTGCGCCATTGGGACAACCCTGAATGGCATTGAGAATATTAAACTGGCTTCCGGTATCCCAAACAGCTTGAACATCATCTGCCCTCTCCATGCTCATGGAGACTTCGGGTTCGGTGGCTGAGTACTCATTCTTAATCATTTCAATATACTCGTTCAGCATATTCTCGAGATCAGATACTTTAGTTGAATCAACAGCAATTTCGGCAAATGCTTCGCGTGGGATGGCGTTGCGAAGGTTTCCGCCATTAAAACCGGCTACGCGAATGCCCAAAGCGCTGGAAGCATTCCATAAGAAACGGTTCAGGATTTTATTGGCATTGCCTTTACCCAGGTTAATATCAAGCCCTGAATGACCGCCTTTTAATCCTGTCAGCAATACTTTGAAGGTTTTATACCCTTCAGGAACTGCTTCTGTTTCATATTTAAACCGGCCAAACGTATCCATTCCCCCGGCACAACCCACATAAAGTTCTCCTTCATCTTCCGAATCCATATTGATCAGGATATCGCCTTTCAGAAAGTCCGGTTTTAACCCAAATGCACCGGTCATTCCGGTTTCTTCATCAATAGTGAAAAAGGCTTCCACCGGCCCGTGCTCAAGATCGGTAGATTCAAGAACTGAAAGTGCAGCAGCTACGCCCATACCATTGTCAGAACCAAGGGTAGTACCTTTGGCAGTCACCCACTCGCCATCGACATAGGCTTCAATAGGATCGGTTTCAAAATTGTGATCGGTATCGCTGTTGGCCTGGGGAACCATATCCAGGTGTCCTTGAAGCGTAATTACCTGCCGGTTTTCATAACCAGGGGTTGCCGGTTTGTAGATGACCACATTGCCCAATTCATCCACCTGCGTTTCAAGGCCTAGTTTTTCACCAAATTCCTTTACAAAAGCAACAGCCTTTTCTTCCTTTTTGGATGGGCGGGGAATCTGGCAGAGTTTTGCAAAATTGTTCCATAATTTTTCGGGATATAATCCATCAAATACGTTTGCCATATTGTTTATATTTAAAGTTTTACTTAAAAAATGAAAGGGCAAAGTTAGGTTATTTTACTTCAAACTGACAACTAAACCAATAAAGAACCTAGCTAAAAACCAGGCAATATTTATTATTTTTTCTTTTCGAACTACCTTTGAATCGGGGAGGCCGATTGGAAAAGAAAAAATTTAAACCGGAGTTAAAACAGATCTGTAATTTTCATCATATGGGATACCGGATTGAGCAATTGTAAAAGCTTGTTTGATGCGTTATTTGCATCAGCTATCATAACCGGTTTTTTGCTTTTTCCCTTGTTGGTTATTCTTTGGCAAATCTCCTTACATGTTTTATTGTGGATACATGCTGTTAAACTGCAAAGGAAAAGCAGGTTTCTAAGTTTCCGATTTTGAGTATCCATTACATCAAAAACATCTTTTCTGATGTCGATAACGAAAAATTGTTACTGTTCAGCCACCACAAGGTTAAGCGGCTTGCCTTCAAGAGCCAGTTGAAT
>CAZVAY010000208.1:0-5329 GCA_964625265.1 uncultured Sphingobacteriales bacterium
GCCGATAGCGAGTGCCAAACCATGCAGAACAACATATTAATAGCACCGGGTGTGTTAATAGTGGCCTGGGGTACAAGGGGACAAACCTCCCCTCCGAAATGCCACCTGCGACAGCAGACAGTAATACCACAAAAGTATTCCGGGAATGGGTTTCCGAATCCGACAGAAGGCTTATGGCACTGGTAAACAAAGCCCTTCTTCAGGGTAATGATTAGATATTTTAAAGTGAAATATTCAAGAATTTTTCATCCAAATTATTAACGATTGAAAATCCGGATTATATTGACCTGGTTTATGAATTGCATGTTTGGGTTTTCAATACTTAGGTTAAACCTTTCAAATAATTGAAATTCAATTATTTCATTAGACATTTGAATGATTGGTTCATAAAAATGAATTAATCAGTTTCAAAAAAAATTATGAAGAATTACAATCATCTTGAAGAAAAGACTTAATTTTACTCTTGCACGAAAGTTGCCATTAGCGTTCCTTCGGTAAAATTCGCTGTTTTTTTCGGATAATTAAAATAAATGTGCGCGTTCAGAGTTTATTAGGCTTCTTTAATGGTTTAACAGGCAATTGCTTATGAATAGTAACTACACTCCTTCCCCTATATCTTTTTCAGCGTACTCTCAGTGGGTAAGATTATTCTTTATCTCTTGTTTTCTTATCCTGTTGACAGTTGGTTTATCGGGCCAGGAATTATTAAGTTTCTCTCCTGTTACGCATACCACTCAACCTCCTACCTCATTCAAATCCGGACGTATTGTAAAAAAATCAGCAACCGGTAGCATGTATGAAAAAGGCGTAAAAGATGCTGACAGATACTATGATGATTACACTCCCTATGCCGGTGGTTTTCTTTCCGGCATTGTGTTACCGCCTGCCGGGCTTGTGACAACAATTATTATTTCATCCAAGCCACCCAAAGAATTCAACCTGGGTATCCCTACTGAAAAAAACAACCTAAAATCAGATCCTGAATATTTTAAAGGTTACCTTGAACAAGCTTCGAAAAGGAAAAAACAGCGTACCTGGGCAGGTTTCGCCACCGGGACAGCCTTTTTTGTTTCGGGTATGTTAATGTTTGGATATTTGGAATGGAAATAATCTGAGGTTATGACAAATTCGCAAAAGCCTTTTACTATCGACCGTACAGTTAGGCTGGTGTTAAGCATAGGCGCCATTTGGGTTACCTATTTAGTATTACGTAATCTATCTGATGTTCTTACCTTGTTTGCTATTGCCTTATTAATAGCCTACCTGATCAACCCTATCGTAGATTTTTTTCAACGAAAATTAAAATACAGGCTACTGGCCATCACAGTTACCATATTATTGATATTTATTATTCTTACCGCTGCCGGATTTCTCATTATTCCATTGCTCTCAAGAGAAATTAACCACATGTGGGAAATGCTTTCAGCGCTGGTACAGGGTACCACCCTGACCGATGAAGCACAGGAAAGATTGCCCAAAACACTTTGGCAGTACCTGAACGATTTCATGCAACGTGAAGATGTTCAGGAATTTTTTCAGAGCCAGAATTTTAAAAGCATTATTCAGCAGTTGGAACAAAAACTTCTGCCAGGGGTTTGGGGCGTTGTCACAGGGTTAGTTTCATTTCTTATCGGATTATTCGGATTAACCGTCATATTTCTTTATGTCATATTTATTCTTAAAGACTATTCGGATATAAGGGGACAATGGAAAGACCTTATTCCTAAAAAGTACAAACAGCCTGTCACTGATTTTTACGAAGAATTTAAAAAGATCATGAACAAATATTTCCGTGGCCAGGCACTGGTGGCCTCTACAGTTGGAGTTTTGTTTGCAACGGGTTTTTTCATCATCGGTTTACCATTGGGGATTCTGATTGGCCTTTTCATGGGCATACTCAATATGGTACCCTACCTGCAGATCCTTGGCTTTTTACCCATCATCTTTGCATCTGGCATCTACGCCCTTGACCACCAGTCAAGCTTCTTTGTAATATTGGGTTTGTCTGTTTTGGTCGTTGCAATCGTACAAACATTCCAGGATACATTTCTTGTACCTAAGATCATGGGCAAAGTAACCGGGTTCAATCCGGCCATGATCCTGCTATCTCTGTCTGTATGGGGAAAATTACTCGGGTTATTCGGTTTATTGATTGCATTACCTTTTACCTACCTTATTCTTGCCTATTACAGAAAATATGTCCTGAAAGAAAATGTTTTACAACCAGGTGCACCACCCGGTGATCCCACATGAGATATTTATCAACACATGAAGCGTTAAATGATAAATTCAAAAACTATTATATTGTATATTTGCAGTTGAATTATATACGTTAACCCTGTATGGCAAGAGTTAAATTTAAATATAACCCAAAGACACTTTCGTACGAAAAGTACAAAAGAACCCGTGTCGAATGGTTTTTCCGGTTTAGCGGATTTGCAGCAGCTTATGTTATTATTACTTTCTGTCTCTATTTTATCATCACGAATTATTTTGAGACACCCAAAGAAAAATATCTAAAGAGAGAACTTGCCAATTACGAGTTGAATTATAAGATCCTTAATCAGAAATTAGAGGAATTAAATTCAGTTATTGCTGACCTTGAGTTCAGGGATGAGAACATTTACCGGATTATTTTCGAAGCCGACCCCATCCCTTCAAGCATTCGTAATGCCGGGTACGGTGGGGTTGCCAAGTACAAGGAACTGGAAGGTTTTAGCAATTCTAAATTGATCATTTCGACAACCAAAAAAACTGATCAACTGTCCCGTCATCTGTATGTCCTAACCAAATCATTTGATGAAATTGCGGAACTGGCTGCAAAAAAAGAAGATATGCTATCTTCAATCCCTGCCATTCAACCTGTTTCCAATGAAAAATTAACCCGGATTGCTTCAGGTTTCGGATGGAGAATTCATCCTATTTACAAAGTCCCGAAAATGCATGAAGGATTGGACTTTACCGCTCCATCGGGTACCGAAATTTATGCCACCGGGAATGGAACCATTAAAAGTGTGGAATATTCACGTAGAGGATATGGGAATCATATTATCATTGACCATGGCTATGGGTATAAATCCATGTATGCCCATTTATCCAAATTCAATGTACGCAAAGGACAGAAGGTCAAAAGAGGTGAAGTAATTGGTTATGTTGGAAGCACCGGACTTTCCACAGCTCCTCACCTGCATTATGAGGTTACATACAGGAATACAAAAGTAAATCCGGTTAATTTCTTCCAAAACGATTTGTCACCAGAGGAATATGATCAAGTCCTCAAGCTAGCTGAACAATCTAACCAGGCTCTTGACTAGTCATGGACGACAGCCATAAACTATATTACTCCATCAGCGAAGTTTCCGGCCTGCTGAAGTTGAATCCATCTCATATCAGGTTTTGGGAAAAAGAATTCCCCACATTTGTTAAACCGAAGAAAAACCGGAATGGCAAACGGATGTTCACACTTGAGGATATTGAAATACTCAAGCAATTGCTTTTTCTAACCAAAGAAAAAGGCTATACCATTGATGGAGCACGAAAAATTTTATTGTCAGAAAAAAAACAACTGACAAAAGAAATTGAGATCAAAAACAAGCTGGAAAAAGTCAGGGAATTTCTTGTTCAACTTAAAAAGGATTTACAGGAATAGTTTATGTCCGATAATCCCCTCACATTATGGTTGTTTCCTCTTATCCTTAAACTTGCTAAAAAAGCCGAAGGACCCCCTACATCAACATTCAACCTGAATTCCACTAAGAACATTCTTTTGCTTTATAAACTGGATAATAACATTCATCGGGATACGGTTAAAGAATTTATCACTGCCTTTGAAGCAAAGGGTATCCATGTTTCTTCTGTTGAATTTATTGAGTCAGGAAAAACTGAATTTGTTGAGCTAAAAGAAAAAAACCACTTTAACCTGACAAAGGAAAACCTGAATTTTTGGAGCTTACCTAAAAAATCATTTTCTAAAAAAGTATTCCCGAAACCATTTGACCTGGTCATCAACTTTTCACTTCAATCTATTCTTCCCTTTCATTTCATTACCCATATTTCATCCGCAAACTTAAAAATTGGATTTCTTGATGGCCCCTACCTCAACTGTTACGACTTCATTATCAACCCCGAGGGCAACAAAAACCTGAGGGAACACAAGGATGAAATTTTAAAATACTTAGATAAAATTAATAAATCATAAAATGAATATTTCCGGTTTAGGCGTTGCAGTCATTACCCCGTTTGACGACAACCATCAGGTTGACGTGCAGGCGCTTAAAAAGATTATCGACCATTTGATCAATGGAAACACCAGCTATCTTGTATTGCTCGGCACAACCTCTGAAGCAGCAACACTTACAGCGGATGAAAAAGACCTGGTCATAAAAACCGCTTTGTCTGTGAACAAGGGAAGAATTCCTGTGGTAATGGGTATAGGAGGAAATAATACCTCAGCGATAGTTGCCAGTTTGAAAAACACAAATTTTGAAAAGATAGATGCTATTCTCTCGGTATGCCCCTATTACAACAAACCCAACCAGGCAGGTATTTATGCTCATTTTAAGGAGATTGCCAATAACTCCCCGCTTCCTGTTATATTATATAATGTACCGGGACGTACCAGTGCCAATATGAATGCAGGAACTACCTTACAGCTTGCCTGTGATTTTAAGAATATTATTGGTATCAAAGAAGCATCAGGTAATTTTGAACAGATCATGCAAATTGTACAAAACAAACCTGAAGGTTTCCAGGTGGTATCCGGAGACGATGCACTTACCCTGCCTCTGCTTGCTACCGGCCTCGATGGCGTTATTTCCGTTATTGGAAATGCATTTCCAGCTGAATTTTCGCAGATGATCAGCGAGTTTAAGCAGGGGAATATTCAACAAGCAAGGGAATTGCATTACAATATGCTCGAATTCATTCACACTATTTTTGCCGAAGGCAATCCGGTGGGTATCAAAATGCTCATGCATCTACTGGGGTTTGGCACACCCATCGTTCGATTACCCCTTGTGAAACTGAGCCCTGCCAATACGGAAAAACTCAGGTCACTGTTAGCAAACAAATAGGCTATTGCGGAAGTTCATCCTGGTCATCGTCATTGAGACGGGATCGTAAAGTTACAGTTCCGTTATTGGGTGTATGCATTGATATTTCATCCAGATTCTCAAACCTGGCAAATTTGGATACAAAACCGAGTTTAACCGAACCCACTGACCCATGCCTGTTTTTGGAGATGATCAGTTCGGCAACACCCTCAGTGGGGATATTATCATCATCTTCCTTGAACCCGTCATATTCCGGACGATAAATAAACAACCATCTT
>CAZVAY010000209.1:0-5312 GCA_964625265.1 uncultured Sphingobacteriales bacterium
TCCGTTACCAAATATTAAAAAAACAAGAAAATGAAACAATACACAAATTCAATAATTTTCGGAATTGCAATAGTTGCATCCTCTATCTTCCTTGGAAAAGCATATACTGACAGAACAAAGATTGATGGAGAAATTCGTGTTACAGGATTAGGGAAAGCAGATTTTTCTTCGGACTTGATAGTTTGGGAAGGAAGGTTTGGTGCTCAGAACATTGACTTAAAACAAGCATACCTAACGTTAGAGAAAAATAAGTCTACCATCAATCAATATTTATTGGAGAAAGGAATTAATACTGAACAATTAATTTATAGTGCTGTTAAAACAAATCAGAAAAATAAACGGATTTATTCATCAGATGGGAATTATATAGGTGAAGAATTTGTTGGATATGAATTAACGCAATCTGTTCAGATAGAATCCAAGGAAGTTGATAAAATCGAAAAAGTATCAAGAGAAGTCACAGAACTATTAAATCAAGGAGTTCAATTTTATTCAGAATCCCCAAGGTATTATTACACGAAACTTGCAGACCTTAAAATTGAAATGATTTCCAAAGCAACTGAAGATGCTAGATTGCGAGCAGAAATGATATCTGAATTTTCTGGTGGGAAACTGGGTGACCTTGAATCTGCGAAAATGGGAATATTTCAGATAACTGGACAGAATTCGAAAGAAGATTATTCGTGGGGCGGAACTTTTAACACAAGCTCTAGAGAGAAAACTGCATCAATTACAATGAAACTAGTATATAAAGTAGATTAAAACATTTGGTAATAAATAGGAATATGAGCGCTGCGCAACACCCAGCGATGATCCCTATTTATTAAATGAAATCATCCGCTTTATCAGGTAATGTTAATCTGTAAGAGTATTGCAGAGATAAACTAACAATCAGGACTGAAATAAAAACCGGTACTAACTGAAGATAAATATAGGGTACTTGTATAAAGTTGTAAAAGAATGTAAGATAAAACTTAAGGCCCAGCAACAGGAACAGCGGTATAGGTATTTTTTTTCTGAAAAAAATAAAAACAACAAAAACAGTGATAATGGCCAGGATTGATAAAATGAGATGTACCTTCCGAAGAAGGGCCAACCTGTGTGCTACCGGCCCTGACCTGAACTGATAAAACCATGAAGCAAACCCAACACCCCTGAATAGGTGAAAGGGGCTGCTACCCTCCGGCTGCCAACTTTTGGGCTGCCATTCGCCTAGGGCGGCCTTGCCGTAATATTGAAACCCGTCAGTAAGAATTTCAGGTTTTTGAAGGTAAAAGGGAATGTAATAGATGGCGGTTATCAAGCCGAATGTAATCATTGTGATCCATACAGCTTGTTTCCGTTTTTTGTCAAGGAATAAAATTAGCATATAAACCGGGGCGAACAAAACGGTAGTATAACGGGATAAAAGCGTCAGGCTGAGGGCTAATGCCCGTGAAATGGTCTTCCCTGCTAACAGGCTTAGTCCAAAAAGCAGGTAGTAACCGGCCAGCATCAACTCAAAAGTATTGGCAAAGATTTCCGGAAGATTTTGAATAAAGATCAGGACTACAGCATAGGGCAGGGTAGTGTTGAATAACAACAAGAAGTAATTATGGCTGGTTTCCACCTGGTAAATAAAAAATATAAAAACTGCCACTAACCAGATGCTAAAAGCCATCCAGCGATGATCGAAACCCAGTCCGGACGAGATAACAAAAGGTAACCATTGCAAGGGCATATAGGTAGGAGGTAGCTCATAGCCAAACTCGCTAATCACATCATAAACAAAGTTGCCGGTTAAAAAGCGCTTGGAGAGAATATCAACGGTTGGAATAACATCAGAAACATGATAATCTACCGGGTATGCATTAATAATCCGGGCATACAAGTAATACACCACCACAGACAAAACGATAAACAGGAGGGATGGATAGAGCAGCAAGGACTTTTTAACAGTATTACTGTAATCAGCGGCCTTAATTTTATATTTATTAAAAAAGATAAACGGAAGAACAACTAATGCCAACGAGGAAACAAATAGAATCACGGGACTGACGAATACACCGGTTTTTCCTCGCCAAAAAGTTAAAAAGGCAATTTCAAAGAAAAACAAAAAAAGTACTGTTAGCCTGAATTTTATTGCAACACCGGTTTTCAAAATCAATTTTATTTACAAAGGTGCTGAAAAAACAATATTTTTGAACGCTTAAATCAAAACAAGCTGTTGAATTCAATACCTGAATTATCTATTGTCATACCCGTTTTTAACGAAGGCGGTAACCTTAATGTGTTAACGGATAAAATTTTAGATGTTCTGGCCATGCTGGGCATTGATGACTATGAAATAATATTTGTTGATGACGGAAGCCATGACAATTCCTGGGAGATAATCGAGCAGCAATCTGCAGGAAATTCCCGGATTAAAGGGATTTCTTTCTCTCGTAATTTTGGTCATCAATATGCCCTGAAAGCCGGTATTGATACATCAAGGGGACAAGCAGTGATTATGTTGGATGCAGACCTGCAGCATCCACCAGCGATGATCAGCGACTTTTACAGGGAATGGAAAAACGGATTTGAGATTGTGTATGGTTATAAAAAGGATACGGAGGGCATTTCTAAAAGGAAAAGCATGAGCTCCGGGCTTTTTTATGGTATCCTGAATCGTATTACGGATATTAAGCTCAAGAAAGGCGCTTCAGATTTCAGGTTACTCGACCGAAAAGTAGTAGATGAAATCAAGCATTTGAATGAGTACTACCTCTTTTTACGCGGACTGGTTAACTGGCTGGGCTTTCAATCAAAAGGAATTGAATATATAGCCCCGGAACGGTTTAGCGGATCGAGCAAATACACGCTGAAAAGAATGCTCCGCCTGGCTTCTGACGGAATTATGTCATTTAGCATTCGCCCCCTTCGAATCGCTATGTACATGGGTTTTATTTTGTCGTTGTTTGCCTTTGCCTATATTGTTTATGCGCTTGTTATCAAGTTTTATTATCACAATGCACTCGAAGGCTGGACCTCTTTGCTTATTTCCGTATTGTTAATTGGGGGCATTCAGCTTCTGAGCCTCGGAATCATTGGCGAGTACATTGGTAAGATATTTATGGAAAGCAAGCGAAGGCCTCACTATATAATCAGTAAACGAACCGGATGATTTTTTCATGATGAAGGCATTGAAGTCGTTTTCGGGCAAACCACTTTTGTGGGTTGTAATTTTAGTTATACCCTTGTTTTTTATCAACATTAAAGACACGCACAACTGGGGTGATGATTTTGCTTTGTACCTGCATCAGGCAAATAATATTACAGAAGGTATTTCGCCCCAATATACCGGTTTGATATACAATGAGGACAATCCTATCATGATCTCGGCTGTTTCTCCGGGTTTTTCGTTATTACTGGCCCCGGTATATTATTTCTTCGGGAATAACATCAAATCGTTTAACTACTTGATGACCCTGTTTTTAGCCCTTTCTGCCCTAATTGTATTTTTATTTATTTCGGGCCGTTCAGGTAGTAAGATTGCTCTTCTTGTTGTTTTGTTTATTATTTACCACAGGTGGACCCTTGAATTTAAAACCAATATTTTATCAGATATCCCCTTTTTTCTTTTGATATACCTTGTCCTGTATCTGTATGATTTACAGAAAGGGAATTTTAGCTGGCCTCAGCTTATCTTACTTTCCTTCCTGACAGGTTTTATGCTGTCGTTCAGGGCAATCAGTATTGTTTTAATCATTGCGCTGGCATGGGATGATTTTTACCGACATGTTATAGTCCTGAAAAACTCAGTGAGGAAAATCGGCAAAACATTTTTAGTCATCACTGTATTTACAATACTTTCAATAGGTATATATCTTCTCATTGATAAACTGGCTTTTCCTGATCCAGAAACAACAGGGGGATACCTGCAACATTTCAGAAACCACGATATTGTGGAAGTAATCGCTAAGAACCCTTCTTATTACTTTGGTTATTTATCTTCATTTTTCAGGTTATACCATACAGGGCCTGTTCTTCAGTTTATCACCTTATGGACGGTTATGCTGTTTTTTATGATAGGTTTGATTGTTAAAATCAAAAGGTTTATGGAGACAATGGACTGGTTTTTCCTTGGTTTTTTGTTTGTAATCCTGATTTATCCTGCTACACCCGGTTTTCGTTATCTATTACCACTGGTCCCGCTCATGCTGCTTTATGTTTATTACGGGCTCTCGTTTATCGCTGAGAAAATCATTCCTGCTAAAGCAAAACAGATAGTATCCTTCTATTATGTATTCCTGGTAGTCCTGTTGTATCCCGGCTTTTTTCATGTCCTGGAGAACAGGCAAAGTGAAATTCCCGGCCCCTATACTGACAATGCCCGGGATGTATTTGAGGTGATACGACAAACTACCCCGGAAGAATCCAGGTTTGTTTTCAGGAAACCCCGTGCACTTTCCTTGTTTACCGGCAGGGATGCCCTGGCGAATAACCTGCAACAAAGGGATGCTGAAAAAATGGATTCTATCTATGCTGCAAAAAAAATCGACTATCTGCTGATAAATACGCAGGAATTACCCGATTCGGCCCTTCTTGCATATCTGGATCGTTTTGCCCCCCGGTACGACACGGTTTATTCGAACGAAAGCTTTACCCTGTTTCACAGGAAATAATAAATGGACAGGCTTCTGTCCGCTTTAAGTGAATGAAAGTGAATTACCTGATCAACAACAGGTTTCCGTTGATATTTTGTTTCTGGTACCTGGTTCCATTCGCACGTAATACAAAGGAGTATGTGCCTGCCGGGCAGTCAATTCCCTGGAACTTGCCATCCCATCCCTGTTTAATATCGCTGGTAGAAAACATCATTTCGCCCCAGCGGTTGTAAATGCTGAGTTCGAAACTAATGACATTTTTTCCTACGATTCTGAATTCGTCATTTAAGCCATCTCCATTAGGGGTAAAGGCATTGGGCGCCCAGACAAAGAACCTGGTTGGTATGCATGCCACATTCGACCTGCTTCGGACGCTTTCCATACCGGATTGCACCGCCTCCGTGTAATAGCAATATTCCCCCTGGTCGAGAACAGTGGTTTCATCAGAATATTCATATACATCAAAGTTTGTCTGGTCAAGGAAGTTGTAAATATTCTCCCTCTCATTGAAGGTATAGATTTCATATCTGTCAGAACCGAATGGCCAGTCTTGATAACCGGTCCAGTACAATAAGGGGTATTCCAGTGTATCAGCAATACCAAGCAAAATGGTTTTACCCATATTGCTGTATCTGCTGTAATGCTGGCAGGTGTCAATGGCCCTGAGCCTGTAAGTGTAAGAGGATT
>CAZVAY010000210.1:0-5306 GCA_964625265.1 uncultured Sphingobacteriales bacterium
CCGGCCCTGCATATTCCATCATTGTTCCGGAAATATCCACTACTACCCCAGCTCTTTTATTCCTGAAACTATCCAGCGACATCTCGAGGACAAAAGCGGTATCGAGGGCAATGATCTGGTCATTACGTGTACTATTCAAAAAGGCACCAATACTCGATCCGGTAAATATGACATCCATCCAGCGCATGTCTATTTCCGATTCACTGACAATGACCAGGCTGTTTCCCTTGTTCAGCATTTGGGCTTCCAGTTCGGATGCAAAAACCATGAGGGTACCATCATTGGCACCGATATAACCCCCGGTTCCATCACATACAGATCCAAATAACACAGTGGTACCTTTGTCAAAGCTTAATGCTTCCCCGAAAATACAGCCACTGACTACCACCGTTGAATTGTTCATGGCATAAAAATTCCAGGTTTCTACAGCGGTGTTTTTCAGGTGTATTTGCTGTGTGCTTGTTTTAAAAGATTGATTTCCGTAAAATGACTTGTTGTAAAAACCTGACAGGGTATCCTCACCACCATGATCTTCAATCAGGCCGTAAGTTCTCATGTATGAATTTTCAAGTGTAACCGAAGAATTGCTTTCCTGCAGGATACCCCAGTTAACATTAGCCGTGCTGTCAATTGCCACCTGATAGCCCACATCCTGCCGGCCGGGCTGTGTGTTATTCAGCCTGAACTGATCAATCCAAATTCCTTGTGGAAAATGAAATGATACATCTTGCTGTTGATGGCAATAAAACCATAATATAAGGTCATTCGAATGAGCAATGTTGACCTGTACCGAATCTGCCAGCAGGAATTCCCACGCACGGCTCACGTTGACAAGCTTGAGTTGGGTTTGGTTCTTCATCAACATAGTGACTGTCTGCTCGAACGAATCATTTTCGAAATGCAATACCGAATGGCCGGTAAACGTACCTGTCCAGGCGCCTTTTCCAAATCCCACCCTGCAATCAGTGATTTGCAACAGGGCCGAACCCAAAGCGATAACGCTGTACTGGTACCTGTAATCCATGTTTATATGGAAACTCCCCCCGGATAGGTCAAACCGGCTGTTGTTGGCAATTATCATATCACCGTTCAGAACAAAATCACTTTCTACGGCCAGCATGGAAGACGAATCAATCAGGAGTATCAGTCCATTTATGGTAAGCTTCACGCCTTTCGATGATTTTACCTCAGCGTGGTTCATGATGAGGACATTTCCGTTGATGACGGAATCTTTTGTAACCCATAGTTTTTCATTTGGATTGGTAAATCCAACAACCAATGCAAATTCAGTGTCTCTGTAATTTTGAGTTTGCCTGATTCGTGCAATCTTGCTGTTGACATTGTCCACCTGTTTATAATCCAGTACAGATGACAAGCCATTTGACTGCCCAAAAGCAACGGATACCCCTGACAATAATGAAAAGAGACATCCAATAATCAAGGCATAATTGATTCTTAAGAAATTCATTTTATTATTTTTTTGCAATTTAACCTTAATTTTAATTCCTCATGGAAAAATTTATCACAAGCAGATAGTTATTTCACCCGGTATCCTGATATCAAAATTTTAATTGCCATATTTTTTAAGAAATTTTTATTAATTTGCATGACCGATGCCTTAAAGCATATATTTACGCTTCCATATTGATAATAAGAAAAGCAATAAAGTGATTAGAACCGGCTTATTCAAAATATTACTATTCCTTCTGCTTCCCCTGACTTCCATATCACAGGTCGACAGCCTTTTACAACGCTGGACAGATTTGGAAGAAGACCAAAGTACTTACCTTGAAAAAGCTGAACTTGCCTTTAAGATCAGCGACTACTACATATCCAGGTACCCTGCAAAAAGCTTTTTCTATTCGAAAAAATACCTGGAATTCAGCCGTGCAGCCCATGACACCGATCATATCTTTCAGGCTTATGCCAACCTCGGAATCAATTGTTATTACCTGGGCAACATGAAAAAGGCGCTAAGCTATTTCAGGGAGTTTTATGAATTTGCCAAAAAAACCGGCCGTGATGATGGCATTGGTATGGCTACCAACAACCTGGCTAACATATACATGGACATGGGCCTGGAAAAATTAGCCATTAGTTACCTGAAAAAATCACTATTTATTTACAAACAAACCAATAACAAAAACGCGCAGGCCTACATTTACAACAACCTGGGCAATGCATACTCCATGGAAGAAAAATATGATTCTTCCCTCATGTTTTTCAATAAATCACTTGATTTAAAAAGAGAACTCGGAGATGAACCCGGACAGGCCAACACATTGAACAATATCGGTGAATTGTACCAGAAGTGGGGGAATTATCCGAAAGCCCTGGATAATTTTTCATCATCGCTGGAAATAAAAACCCGACATGATGATTTTATTGGTATGGCTGGAACCCTGGAAAGTACCGGCCTTGTCTATCAGCAATTACATGATTATAGCAAGGCTATTAATGCTTTTAACAAAAGCCTTTTTATTGCGCGGGAACATAACATTATTAAATACATTTCCAGTAACCTGAAGAACTTGTCAGATACCTGGGCAAACCTGAACGACTACAAAAAATCTTATTATTTCCTTAGCGAATATGTATCGTACCAGGATTCCGGAACCACTGGCCGTGATACAATGCTTATGCCTGATGTAAAACTGACAAGTCAGCTTGAGGAAAAAGACAGGAAGATAGCCTTACTGAATAAGCAACTTGATTCGAATAAAAATTCTGACAAAACATCGCAGAAAATACTTGTTATTTCCGGTGTTATCATCCTGATTCTTTTGTTATTACTGCTTGCCTATTATCTCAGCCTGAAAAAATACAAGCAAACCATCCGGGACAAAGAACAGGAAACAGCAGACCTCACCCACAACCTGAACAGGCTCAACCAGATTATTGAAGGTTTGCAGGAAAAAGTCATAGAGAAGGAGAAAGCGCTGAAACTTGAGCAGGCAGATAAAAAACGGCTTCAGAATAAAATGACTGAGGCCCTGGATAAGGCTGAAAGGATGAACAAACTTAAAACTGAATTTCTGGCTAACATCAGCCATGAGATCAGGACACCCCTCAATGGGGTCATTGGTTTTACTGACCTGCTAACCAATGAACTGGAAGATTCTGAAACGCCTTACTTATACGAATATGCCAGGGAGGCCTACGAAAGCGGTATGAGGCTGCTTAATCTGCTTAACAACATTATTGATATAAGCCGCTTTGAGGCCAACGACTTCGAAATAACCCCTACACCCATAAATGCTGTTGAAATAGTTAAAAATGTCTTTGAGCTTTACCGGTTTGCTGCCAACGATAAAGGGCTAAGGTATGAGTTAATTGAATCGAATATCCCCACCTGCCTTGGCGATAAAGATTTTCTTTCCAAATCATTCAGCAATATTCTTGACAATGCCATAAAATACACCCCGGAAGGAACAGTGAGTGTTGGCATGGGGCACATCAAAGAACAGGATGAAATATTCTTCCGGATCTCCGACACCGGTGTAGGAATTTCACCGGATTACCTGCCTCATGTGTTTGATTCGTTTTCACAGGAAAGTACCGGGCCAACCCGAAAATTCCAGGGCAGCGGCCTTGGGCTTGCTCTGACGAAGAAATTCGTAGATGCCATTGGTGGCAGGCTCGAAATAGAGTCAGATAAAGATGAAGGTACACGGGTAACAATCTATCTGAAAACAACCACAACCAAGGCACCAAAAAAATTGACGGAAAAATATATCCGTAAGGAGATCGGCAAAAAGAAACTCAATATTTTTATTGTTGAAGATAACGAAATGAATGCCTATCTCCTGAAAACCATGCTTAAAAACCATGCAAATGTCATTGTTTGCGAAGACGGGGATGATAGTTTAAGCGTTATTGAAGGGCAGTATAACGATAATAAAATTTTTGACCTTATGCTTTTTGATATCAACCTCCCCTATCCGTGGGACGGAATGTCGTTGATGAATGAAGTAAAAAGACGGTGGAAAGAATACAAGAATATACCGTTTGTGGCACAAACCGCCTATGCCCACAAAGGAGACAAGGAACGTTTTTTAGAATCCGGATTTGACGCTTATGTGCCCAAACCCATTGATAAAAAAGAGTTCTTCAACACCCTGGCTGAACAACTTGACATTAAATTCAAGGACAAGTGACATTAAATGATCATGAGTACTATTTTTTCAATCCGGTTTGCTGAATAATTAATTGCGCTTTGGGTATCCGTAGATTATCTCTGCTTATCTTTGGTTCTGTCGTCATCCTGGTGGTGGGCAATTACTACAATTACAAGGTTTTTTACAAACAGCAACTGGATAAACAAAAAACCATTGTCCGGTCAGAAAATAAGATAGCCAGGCTTAACCTAACAAACCAGATCAGGCTTTTTGACCTTGTCATAGACAGTCTGGCCGATACTCTGCAATTCTCAGGTAAAAAATTCTCCGCCACAGATCACCATTCGGCCATAAAAGAAAACATAGAATTTCCGAATGGCTTAATTAAGTCTATTGAATTAAAAACACCACAAAAAGAAACTGCTTATAAGTCCATCGAACTGAATACCGATTCCCTCACGCTGGAATACCAAATCCCTTTCCGGACAGATGACGGGAACCCAATGCTTCTTGTAGCTGAGGTTTCACTCGCTGAATTCATTAAAACCAAACTGCATATTCCCCGCAGATCCGGATTTTTTACCTGGCTGATTGACGATGAAGGCCATTCTATCTATTCCAACTTTGAAAACCAACCCCCCGGTTTTAAAGATTATCAGAGATCCATAGACAGTTTTATTGCCATCAATAACGGGGATTTGATACACAGGCTTTTTATAAATGGTAAACCGGAATTTGTGATCACGGCATTTTCACGATTTACGGCAGGAGGAAAGAACCTTATTTTGGCTACCTCCCAAAAGAGTGAAACTTTTTCCGGTTCCCTGAGCAGCAGTATCTTTCGAAATTTTGCGGGTTCATTTGTTGTTATCCTGATCATTTTAGGCTCCTTTATCTGGTTTACGGTTAACCTTACGCGCAACGAGAAAAAACTGAAAGCAGTGAATGCCGATATGGAGTCTGTCAATGTAAAACTTAAGCGGGAAATTACGGCAAGGAAGATCATTGAAGACAACCTAAAAACAGAAAAAGCCCTGCTCAACTCACTGATCAATTCGGTACCCGACCTGATATTTTACAAAAGTCTTGATGGCCGGTACATTGGATGTAACGAAGCTTTCGAAAAATTCACCGGGCTCTCCAGAAACCAAATCATCGGTCAGAAAGACCATAATCTGTTTCCGGCAA
>CAZVAY010000211.1:0-5298 GCA_964625265.1 uncultured Sphingobacteriales bacterium
CAGGTGGCATTTCGGAGGGGAGGTTTGTCCCCTTGTACCCCAGGCCACTATTAAAAAACCCGGTGCTATTAATATGTTGTTCTGCATGGTTTGGTACCGGCATACAATAAACAGTTGCGCCTAACCATGCTGCCTCACACAAGGATTCAAATCCTGCAGTGCCGATAAAATAATTTGTTCCTTTCAGACAGGAAATAAACTTGTCCCTGTCGATAGAATGAAACGCTAAACCTGCGTGGCTGCTCTGATCTTCTCCGGGGCGGAATACATGCATGTTCAAATAGGGGAACTTATTCTTCCAGGAGGTAACTTCAGCATCGAATCCAGGATACAGGAAATAGGCAGTTATATCATTCCTGATTGATTTGCTTTGCCTAAGCAGTTCAATGTCGATCAGGGGGGGGAGTACTGTTACTTTTCCACTTTCCATTCGGTTGAAGTTCAATGCTGCGATCATGTCTGAACCACGGACTGCCAGCTTGTTGATCAGGATAAGTGCTTTTTGCTGGAACCATGGAATATTTTCGAACCTGAATTGATGATGAAAATAAATGTACTGATGAGCAATGGAGATGACAGGGCAGGGGAATGAATAGAAAAAGGAATATGTACCGCAAATGGGTTCATGGAAGTTGATAATCAGGTCAGGGTTCAATTGATGAAGCGTCTTACGGATATCCCTGAGCCCATTGAAATAAATTGGGATTTTTAGTAGGTTTAAAAGAAATGATAACCACAGGCTGACCCCTCGTTTTGCCTTGTCCGGATATAAGGAAGGGGATTTTATACTGAATAATTTCCCATCGAATTCCTTTCGGAAATAACCGGGAACAGGATTTTCCCCTGAGTCTTTACAGAACACGGCCATGATCTCAAAGCTATGTGTATGAAGGATTTTTTTTGCAGTTAGAGCCTGTGTCATGTGTCCCCGGCCTTCAGCCTGAACAAAAAACACTACTTTTTTCTGTTGCGGATTGTCAGTCGGCAAAGTTGTTTCTTTGTTTTACAATTTCATAACAAGCAATTCCGGAAGCTACCGAAACATTCAGCGAGTTAAAGGCCCTTTGATCGGGAATCTTAACCAGCTTAGAGGACATTTTTAATATGCCGGGTTGAATCCCCTTATCCTCTGCACCCATGATCAGGCAAATGGGGCCGGTCATGTCTACCTTATATATTAATGTATCGGATTTTTCAGTAGCGCATACAAGTTCTATTCCCGAATGTTTTATGTAATTCAGGGTCTGCTCTGCATTTTGTGACCTGCAAACAGGAATAGACAATAAAGCCCCGGCAGAAGATTTAACCGCTTCATCATTAAGCGCAGCAGAGTCACGGTTTGGGATAATGAGTGCATGTGCTCCCATATACCAGGCTGTCCGGGCAATAGCACCCATGTTGCGAACATCAGTGATACCGTCCAGGTAAATCAGAAAAGGGATTTCACCTTCTTCAAAGGTTTTGGTAATAATTTCCTCCAGTGGCTGGAATACGACAGGGGATGAAAATGCTACAATGCCCTGGTGGTTCTGGCCATACCGGTTAAGCCTTTCTTTGGGTACATATTGAACTGCAATACCCTCGTGCCTGGCAAGGCTTAGCAATGCACCCAGTTTTTCATTTCTGAAAGCTTTCATTACCATGATTTTCTGGAGCTGAATACCTTCATTAAATGCTTGTTCAATGGCATGGATGCCTTTTATAATATCATTTCTTTTCACGCGGGTTTTTAATATCTTTGAAAAATTAAGATCAAATTTCGATAAATTTTTTCAAAGTGAAAGTTGGCATCATCAGTGACACCCATGGATATTGTAGTGAGGTTATGTTGAGCAACCTTACATTGTGCGATGAAATCTGGCATGCAGGTGATTGGGGAAGTATGCAAGTGTATGATGAAATTGCCGGCACGGGTAAGAAGATACGCGGTGTCTTTGGTAATATTGATGGCAAACCTTTACGAATTTTATTTCCTGAAATAAACAGGTTTGAAGCAGATAGCCTGTCAATTATGATGACACATATAGGTGGTTATCCTGGAAAATATCCATCCCATGTATTGAATGAATTAAAATCGGATACGCCTGATATCTTTATATCCGGCCATTCACATATTTTGAAAATTATTCCAGACAACAGCTTGAACCTCCTGCACATGAACCCCGGGGCATCGGGGCAATTTGGCATTCATCAGGTTAAGACCATGATCATGATGGAAATAAAATCCGGGAAGATTAAGGATATTAAGGTGGTGGAATTTTAACCCAGGCGGCTTAAAGTTTCCAGTTCATCAAAATCAAGTATGTTGATATTGTTGTTTTTTACAGAAATAATATTGTCTTCAGAAAATGACTTTAAGTTCCGGATTACACTTTCTTTTGAAAGGGCAGTCATATCTGCCAGATCCTGTCTGGATAAACCGATTCTCATCGGGTTGGTCTTGTAAATTTCTTTGGATAAATATAAAAGTGCATCAGCTATCCGGCCTGGCATTTGTTTCTGGGTCAGGTTCAGAAAGCGTTGGAGGGTAAAAGCATTGTGCTCGTTGGCGTTTTTGTGTGCTTCCATGGCGAAACGTGGGTTTTTCATCATCAGATTTTTCATCAGTTCCACATCAATAAAACAGGCATCCAATGGTTCAACAGCAACGACATTGAAATGATGCTTGTAATCTGTGTACATACCGGGGCCACCAACAAAATCACCTCCAAAGACCAGACGAATAATAAGGCTTCGGCCTCCAATACCATCAATAACTACTTTGGCAACACCATGCCTAATCGACATCATGTGGGTCATCTGGGAACCCTGCTTAAATATATTTTCACCCGGGTTAAAAGAGGTTTCAAACCTGTTTTGGTTGATGAGCGTTAGTTCATCATCATTAAGAAAATCGAATATGTGTGTTTTGTATTCACATTTTAGGCAATCACACTTATTTCTGTAATCCCGCATTTAGTTTGTTTTACGCTTGTTGTAGACTTGTCAAAAATAATTAAAATTGATTTATGTCAAAAATAATTTGAGAAAAATCAAATAGATAAAAACAGAATGTTAACATTTTAATACGCTTATCGAAAAAAAATTATCAAATTTGTTTCCTTACTAACAACCTTAAATGATATAGAAATGAAATATGTATTTAGAACCCTGACAGTATTATTGGTGCTGATTGCTGTGCAGTCGTGCGAGTACGAAACCATCGTGCCTGCCAAGATCACGAAAACTAACATTAGCTTTTCTACAGACATTCAGCCTGTATTAACTGAAAAGTGTGTTTCCTGTCACTCCGGCTTAAAACCGGTATTAAAAGATGGAGAAGCATACAACAATTTAAATACCGGAGGTTACATCAATACTACCGATCCTGCCAGTAGCTTGTTTTACGAAAAGATATCAAGCGGGAGTATGAAACCTTATACCACGGTTGAATTAACCCAGTATGTCCTTCAGTGGATTACCGAAGGCGCCCAAGACAACTAAATTAACATTGAAATTTAAAATCCAATAACATGAAAAAGTTATATTTTGCTTTAATATCTTTATTGTTACTTTCATTCAGTTCTTTTGCCCAGGATGAAGAACCTGACAACAGGCCTGTTCGCTTTCCGATGGAAAGTACGCTAATGAATTCCAACCCATCCTTCATGACAGTAGGAAAGGGGCAAATAGAATTGCTGATCTTTCACCGCTTTAGTGAGGTGAAATCTGTTTCCGACCTGTTTGGTATTTTTGGTGCAGCCAATACCAGGCTTGCCATGAATTACGGATTATCGAAAAAACTGATGTTGAGTATTGCCACTGAAAAGAATAATAAAATGCAGGATGTGGCCATAAAATACAATATTATCCATCAAACCAGGTCAGGCACTGTTCCTGTTTTCCTAACCTATTATGGTTCGGTTGGTATTGATGCCCGTGAGGAGTCGGTTTTCGGACAAAATTACAAATTCACCAACAGGCTTTCTTATTTCGATGAACTTATTATCGGAAGGAAATTCACTGACAAGCTGACGATTCAGGCAGCTGCCAACTATTCTCATTACAATGCTGTTGACTCGGTTTGGAAAAATGACCACTTGGGTGTTTCAGTTGGCGGCCGTTTTAAAGTTACCCCTGTTATTGCCGCTATTGTTGAATATGACCAGGGTTTTAACCTGTCCGCACCTGAAACTTATCAGAAAACACCAACCCCAAATTTTTCGGGAGGTATTGAAATTGGTACCAGTACGCACTGTTTTCAGTTGTTTGCCGGAAGGTTTAATGATATTGTTTACCAAAAGAATTTCTCAACCAATGAGCAAACAAAATTTCGGATAGGATTTAATATTACTGTACGATTTAATTAGTAATTATTTACAGTCAGAATTAACAAAAAGGCAGGAATTTCCTGCCTTTTTTAATTTTATATTCGGTTATTGAGCTTGTCAACCAAAATGGCTAATGTTGACCAACTTATCCATATCGAGGATATTAAAGTCATCGCCCACAAGCCTGATGATGCCACTATCCTTAAACTCCCGAAGGATCCGGATTGTACTTTCTTTGGACAAGGATACCATATCGGCCAAATCCTGCCTGCTAAGGTCACAGTGAAAAGGATTGGTTTTGTACACCACAGTATGCAGGTATATAATAGCGTCTGCCACACGCCCAGGCATATGCTTTTGGGTCAGGCTGACAAATCTGTCAAAACGGTTTAATATCGTTTCGTTGATACTCCTGAGCCGATGATAGGCAAAATCCTTGTTATTTTGTAAAGCATTGTTCACCACCTTCAGGTCGATAAAACAGGCTTCTGATTCTACCAATGCCCGGATTGAATAGTGATGCAGGTTATCTACGTTTAAACCGGGGCCTCCTATAAAATCTCCGGGTTTAACAACTTTAAGAAGCAGGTTTTTTCTGTTCAGCCCTTCAATATAAAGCTTGGCAAGCCCCTTTGTAAAAGACATCATATGTGTGACAGGAGCCCCTTGTTTGAATATCATCTCACCGGGTTTAAATTTTACTTCATATCGGTTTTCATTAAACCCTTTGAGTTCATCTTCAGTAAGATACTGGAAAATAGGAGATTGTTTTATGCAATTAAGACAATCGCACTGAGTTGAAAAATCCATAAATATTTCGCATTAAAATATGCAAGACAAAAGTATATAATTTCCCGGTTATACAAGGAACAATTTTCGCATAAAAAAAAAGGAGTGCAAATGCACTCCCTTTTATAAGACATATTACGTGCTAACTACTTATGGAAAGTAGCTGCTTTTGTAGCAAGTTCCGTGAGGGTTTTGCTTG
>CAZVAY010000212.1:0-5277 GCA_964625265.1 uncultured Sphingobacteriales bacterium
GTTTCTTCGATATTTCAGCGTCTTCCTATTGGGATACCCATTTTGGTTTTGACAAGGAAAGCAAAAAAACAACCCCTCGTAAACCGGGAAAATCTTCTGTTTCTGTCCTGATCATCAATACGGTGATCCCATTCTTATTTGCCTATGGGAGGGAAAGGAAAAAACCAGCCATTGAGTCACGAAGTATTGATTTTCTGTATGGCTTACCACCTGAATCCAATCATATTCTGGACAACTGGCAGAAATTAGGAGTGTTTAACACTTCCGCTGCCAGGTCACAGGCATTGCTACACCTGTATAAAAATTATTGTACAGGAAAAAAATGCCTTGATTGCCATATAGGTGCAAAAGTATTAAGTTGATGTTGAAGGATCGTCCCGGAAATTTTCCTGCAAATGTTTTTGCCTGATCCGGGCGCTTTTCAAGGCATAACTACTTAGTATAAAGAGCGAAACGGAAAAAATGATGACTGCACAGATGATCAGTATCTCCGCAATGGTTGACAAGGTTTTCCAATGATCACTTAATCCCAGGATAATTCCGGTAAAAACCATGATAAATGCGCTGATATACGCCAGGAACAATCCTGTATTGAGCCTTTTCAACTGATGAAGTTTGGCAGAGAAAATCTCTTTGCTGATCTGGTGATCAAGGTGATGCCGCTCCAGCTCATCATCCAGGGCAATAACCAGGTTGGATGCAGAAAGAATGATCAGGCCGATACCCGGCAGAATCGTAATGGGGATATACCATTCCATGACCAGTTAATTTTGCCTGATTTCAACCCCTTTCCAGAAAGCGATGTAGCCTTTGATCTTAGCTGCTGCTTCATAAGGTTCGGAGTAGTACCACGCTGCATCCTTGTTGGTTTTCCCATCCACCACAATGTCGTAATAGGATGCCTGACCTTTCCAGGGGCAGGATGTATGTGAACTGCTATAAGTGATGAAATTCATATCAACACTTTCAGGTGGGAAATAATGGTTGCCCTCAACTACGATAGTCGCGTCACTTTCAGCAATCATTTGGTTGTTCCAATAAGCTTTCATTAGGTTATTTATTTGGGGTGCTCAAATCATCTTTAATCCAGAGCGAATTAGTAAAATATTCTTTGCTGTCGGTAAATTCCTGCATAACTGCAAAACCGTTATCAGCCGCCATTTTGTGGATCATTTGTGGATTGTATTTCTGCGAAAGCTCCATAAAGATGGGTTCCCATTTAGTAAAATGAAACTCTTTGTTTATTTCGCTGATCAATACAGTCTGATCCTTTGTGCTCACCAGGAAGCTTTCCACTGAACCGGTTTGGGGGTTGTAGCTGGTATGATGTTCGAAATTGTTAACGATAAAATTTCCGCCCAGTTCCCGGTTAATTCTTTCCAACAGGTTCAGGTTAAAGGCGGCAGTATGTCCGTGAGGGTCCTTGTAGGCCTGGTATATGACTTCAGGGGATTTGATCATATCAAAGCCTATGAATAATTTATCGGCTTCCCGTGTGATTTGGTTAATTCCATCCAAAAACCGGTTTACCTGCTCCACATTAAAATTCCCAATATTGGCACCAAGGAACATAATGGCTTTAGGGGTATTTACTTCTGATCCCAAACTATCAAAAAGGTGGAAATAATCACCTACCACAGGCTCAACAGCAAGGCCGGGCAATTGAGCCCTGAGTTCTGCAACAAACCCCTCCATGGCACTGGTACTGATATCAACCGGTTTGTAAGTAAAATTGAATCCCTGTCGTATCAGGGCTTTTAACAGCAGCATGGTTTTGACACCGTCACCGCTGCCCAGTTCAATCAGATCGAAATGATCAAGCTCTTTTCCGATGGCTTCTGCAATTTCATTCGATTGGTTTTCGAAAATCTCTTTTTCGCAATCAGTTACATAATATTCGGGCATATTCATGATGTCCACGAAAATTTCACTGCCCCTTTCGTCATAAAAATAGCGTGCAAGCAGATATTTTGGGGAAGCCGAAAGCCCTGTTTTTATATCTTCGGCAAATGAGTTATGTATTATTGTTTCTTCCATTTTGTTTTTATTTGGCCAGCCTGATACCACTGAACTGGTAGTTGATATGAGGGTGAAAAAAGTTCCGGTATGTATTCCTGCTGTGCCCTTTGGGAGTTACCACAGAGGCGCCACGCAGCACTTTTTGGTTCACCATAAATTTTCCGTTGTACTCACCAACGGCACCTTCGGCTTTCTGATAACCCGGATAAGGCAGGTAGGCACTCTCAGTCCATTCCCAGCGTGTACCCCAATCCAGTTGATCCGATGCTGCCTCCCATTCAAATTCAGTAGGAAGCCTCAGCTTACGGAACTGGCAATAAGCGGCAGCCTCGTAATAGTTTATGTGGGATAGTATATCTTCGGGATTGATTTTCCGCAATCCTGCCAGTGTGTACTGATACCAGTCTCCTTCCAGTTTTTCCCAGTAAACCGGATATTCAATCTGATGGGCCTGAACCCAGTTCCAGCCTTCCTCGTGCCAAAACTCAAAATGGTTATATCCGCCTGCATTGATAAACTCCAGGTATTCCCCGTTTGTAACCAGATGCGTGTTTATTTCAAAATCATGGAGGTAAACTTTGTGTTGGGCCAACTCATTGTCAAAACAAAAGTCCTCGCCACCAAAGCCTGTATCATAAACTCCTTCCGGAATTTTAACCCAGCCGGATGTACCTGAGTTTTTCTGTTCAACCTTTGCCGTATCCAGGATAGCGGGATGCAGGGGGTTGACACTGAGATTATATTTTATGTCGGTATAATATAACTCCTGATGTTGCTGCTCATGGTATATTCCCAATACCACCAGTTTGTTGATTTCCGGGGGAATGGTTTTCGAGAGAAATTCCATCATGTGTTCGTCCACATAGTGACGGTATTGTATTATTTCCTCCACAGTGGGCCTGCTTAAATTCCCCCTTTCCGGACGGGCAACCCGGTCGCCAATACCCAGGTAATAACTGTTAAACAGAAATGCATATTGAGGATGAAACCTCTTGTATCCGCTGACATTGCGCGAAAGAATAAATTCTTCAAAGAACCAGGAAGTATGTGCAAGGTTCCATTTGGCCGGACTGGCAAACAAAGCAGCCTGAATAACATAATCTTCAGTTGCCAATGGCTGTACCATAGCCAAAGAATCCTGTCTTGTCGTTTCGTATTGTTGCCGAATTCCCATAAGACGTTTTTTTATAATTGATTTTCAAAATGCCGTTGCTTTGTAATTCCTGATAAAAACTGAGCCCGAAATAATGATAGATTTCTTCCGGAATCCCAATATCAGCCAGGTATATTTCTGATGTAAGATAATCTTGAAATAATTCGATTTTCGGAACAGCTAAAGTAAGAACATAATCAGGATCAAACAAGCTTTCGCCCGAGTAAATATCAAACCCTGTAGGAAGATCGAGAGAAACAACCGGGCAATCAAATTTAGCTGCACGGTAAACAGATGCCATGTAGGGAAGCGACAGGGGAAGTATCTGAGAAAAACCCAGGTAGGCATCCACAAAGATATCAGTATGGGGTTCCCAACCCGTTTCAGCCCCGGCTTTGAGCGCTCTTTTCAATTGTTTGGCAGGCAATAGCCTGAGGTTTTCTTTTGGTATGTGCAACACCACCCTGTATCCGTCCTCAAGAAGATAGCGGGCTGCCACAAGCCCACCCCCACCATTGTTGCCACGGCCTACACCAATGGATACCACGCTTGCATTGCTACTAAGTGTTTTAACAAACAATGCCAGTTTCTCCCCTGCTTTTTCCATCATGTTTTCAATAGGCAATTGAAATTTTTCCACTGCTATTTGATCCATCTCCCTGAAAGCAACAGTAGGCAACATTTGACTTTTGTCAAAATGCCTGGATTTAAATACCGGTGCAGATGATTGGATCATGGTTTAACATTTTGCAGTTGATGAATAGCATTTACAATTGCCGATACTGTTGAACGCTTATGATAATCCGGATTGAATTGCCGCCAGAAAATTAAACCTTCGCTGGACACCAGGTAGGTTGCCGGTACAGGCAATTGTTGGGATGCATCGGAATGGGTTGTCTTCAGGTTGGCATCCAGGAAGGTGTTGTAAATAAACAATGTTTTTTCATCAGGCCTGAAGGTTACATCATAGGCATCAGCAATTTTGTAATCTTCATCATAAAGCAAGGGAAATTTCGCTCCTGTTTTTTCTTCCATTTTGGTCAGGTACTCAGGCTTTTCAGGGCTAACAGCGACCACCTTTACGCCAAGCCCTGTTATCATTTCGAGGCTGTCCTGCAGGGTTTTCAGGTGTTTGTTACAAACGGGGCACCAGTTGCCGCGGTAAAATACAATCACCACAACTGACTGCTTTAGGGCATTACCCAGGTTGAAAATGTTACCATGCTGGTCAACAGCACTGAAATCGGGTGCTACACTACCTGGCATGAGCCCTTTGGCTTCTTCAGCACTGCGATAATTCTGGGCCATTGTCCGGGAAAAAAGGGAAACCATGATGATGATTAAGATTAAATTTTTCATTATCGATTTTCATTTTGGTCGGAAAAAACCTGAATTCCTTACACAGCAGGCTTAAAGTTTTTTAACAGGCGACCTATTCAGAAATAAAAAAGCCCCTGCAGATGCAGAGGCTAAGTAATTATTAAATGCGGTAAAAATTATTTCGATTTATCCGGGAAAGGCGGCACATCAGGAATCTCCTGTGGATTTTCCTTCAGTTCCTGCAAAATAACCTCAATGGCTTTGTTTAGTTGCTCATCTTCACCATTAAATTCTTTCCATGGATCGTTATCTACAACAATATCAGGGTCGACACCATGGCCTTCAATGATCCATCCGGTTTCGTCATAGGTACCGAATTCAGGTTTGTAAAGGGTTCCTCCATCAACAAAGGGAATAGGCCCGCGTATGCCTGTGACACCGCCCCAGGTGCGTTTCCCGATCAATTTCCCCAGTTTATGTTTTTTAAACTGGAACGGGAACAAGTCGCCATCGGAAGCGGAATACTCATTGATCAGACAGACCAGCGGCCCGTGGATCATCTGCCTTGGGGTAGCTGATTTCACTGTATTCCTGGCTATGTTGGCCCTGGACATTTCGCGCCTCAACCTCTCAATGATCATGGGCGATACATTACCTCCACCATTTCCGCGGTCATCAATGATCAGGGCATTTTTGCCCAGTTGCGGATAGAAGTATTTAGCAAATTCATTAAGTCCGGCTACCCCCCTCTCGGGAATATGGATATAGCCTATTTTTCTTCCTTG
>CAZVAY010000213.1:0-5246 GCA_964625265.1 uncultured Sphingobacteriales bacterium
CTCCTCAAAATTCATGGGTGTCAAAGACCATTTTATGGCAGCCAAATGAGCGTTGTCCATAGAGGCAAACCTGTAAGACCGGATTTTGACCTGACGCCCCCTGGAATCTTCCACCAGCAATGTTTTTTCAAGAAGACCTGTTTTCAGGCTGAGTTTTCTTTCAATATTAAGGATATTCCATGTTTGGGTGTTGAACCATCCATCATCACCTATCCTGAAATTGAAAGGCAACCAGTTGGGAATATTGACAAAGTCCTCATTTTCGATTTCCCTTCCTGCCACCGTGGATGTCAGCCTGTTGTACAAACTGGCCAGGTAAGTTCCCGGATAATGATATTCTCCGGCCTTACATTCTTCAAGTGCACCACGGGTACCCAAATAGCCATTCCCAACTGCCAGCAAGGCTTCCCTTGATTTTTCCTGTCCCGGTTCAAAGTCATGATAACAAAGACTCCAGGAATCTTCATCCCTCCCCCTTTCGAACCAGTTATCCAGTTTTTGTATGCTGATCTCTTCCAGGTCTTTAACGACAAGGTCTGCGCCATTGGTTTTAAGTTCCTGTTCATTGTCTTCCCTGGCAATGCCCAGCACAAGTCCAAAATTCCCATTTCTCCCTGCCTGAACACCGGAAACTGCATCTTCAACCACAATACTTTCATGTGGATTTGCTCCCAGATTTGATGCTGCTACAGTAAAGATATCTGATTCAGGTTTTCCTTTCAATCCAATGGCTGCAGAAACAACTCCATCAACACGGGTTTCGAATAGATTTAAAATTCCGGCTGACTCCAGGACGGTTTTACAGTTTTTTGAAGAAGAAGCAACACCTATGTGGACTCCTTCCGTTTTAAGATCATGAATAAGTTTAACGGTCGATTCAAAGACCTCAACACCGTTTTCCCTTAAAATCCTGTTAAAATGAAGGTTTTTTCTGTTCCCCAATCCACAGCAACTTTCTGTATCAATACTGTCATCCGGATTGCCAAACGGGATTTCAATACCCCGTGACAAAAGAAAATCCTGTACCCCTTTATAACGTGGTTTTCCATCTACGTACGGCAGATAATCGTTTTCATGCGTAAACTCCTTGAAACGTTCTTTAAATTTTCTCTCTCTGGATTTAAGGTATTCGTCAAAAAGTTGTTTCCAGGCTTTGCTGTGAACGGCAGCCGTATTGGTAATGACCCCGTCCAGATCGAAAATTACTGCTTTGAAAATATGTGAAGTCATTGATTAAATATCGGATTTAAAAGAGCAAAGTTAAAGGTTTGGATCATTGACCTGTCACCAGCCAAAGAAAACTATAACCTTTTAAAATAATTTTTCCTTCAACAGGGCCGCCATTTAGAATATCCTGACAAGGACAAGAGTAATTTCGGGCATTTATTTCCACAGGCTTTGCTGAAATATTTTGTAAAACAATAACAGAATCCTTTTTATAGGATCTTTTATACGCAAGTAAATTCGGAAGAGGATTACCGTTAAAGTCTTTAATATCCACCCATTCCATGTTTCCTCTTCCAAAGGCCGGATGATTGTTACGGATATTGATCATCTGTTTTACCTTTGGAAATACTGCTGATGCCAGTGAAGCAGGTTCTTTCAATTCCTTTTGAAGCTGTTCCCAGTCAACATGTCCACGTACAAGAAAACGGGAATCATTTTTACCGGTAAGCTTGATTTGCTGCCTGTAATAATCTTCATCATTCAGTTTGGCAAATTCATCTCCGTAGTAGATCACGGGGGTTCCCGGCAATGATAACATAATTGAAAATGCCAGGATAATCTTTTCAGGATTACAATTCATCAGGTTCGAAAGCCGGGCTGAAATCCCCTGTCCCAGCCTGAAATCCCATTCCGGGCGATGGCAATAATGGGTGTGGATATAAGCCCTGTCTTCTTCATTGACATATACTTTTTCCAGGCTCAGTTCATCGTGGCAGCGCAAAAATGTAAACCATTGGGATGATTCCGGAATTGCCGGTGTTACTGCTTCACTGAGTGTGTACCTGATAGGTTTTGCATCCTGTGCTTCAATTGCCTTGAATATTTGCGGCATCAGGGGAAAATTGTAACCGGCATGACATTCGTCACCACTACCGATATATTTCACCACTTCAACCGGTGGTTGACAGGCTTCTGCCAGCAGAAGTGTACCAGGCTTGACATATTCCAGTACTGCCCTGAAGAATTTGACAATCACATGGTTATGTGGCAAGTTTTCACAATCAGTACCGTCTTCTTTCCAGAGATAGGGAATAGCATCGGCCCGGAAGCCGTCAACACCCTGGCCAACCCAAAAGAGGAAGTTTCTGCACATTTCGACCAACACCTTTGGGTTTTTGTAATTCAGGTCGGGCTGAAATTCAAAAAAGCGATGGAAATAATACCAGTCACCTTTCTTTTCCCAGTTACTGGGGCACATGCCTTCAAACAACAGTCTGGTTTTTTTGTACAGATTAGTGTCTTTGTTCCAGATATAATAATCACGGTACGGATTGTCCGGCCCTTTTCCTGATTCAATAAACCACGGATGCTGATCCGAAGTATGGTTAATAGCAATATCAAAAATCACTCTGATGCCACGGCTATGGGCTTCGTGGAGAAAATCCCTGAAAACAGCAAGCCGTTTTTCTTCGCTTTCTTTTTCATCCACTCCCAACAGATCTGCCCTGATCATTTTGTAATCCCTGATATCAAAACCCGCATCCCGCATTGGGGAATCCAGGATGGGAAGTAGCCACAGGCAGCTAACACCCAATTCCTGCAGGTAATCGAGCTTGTTTGCAAGTCCGTAAAAATCTTTATTAAAAAGGTCTACATACAATGAATAAACAACAGCATCCTTGTACCAGTCAGAATTATTATTGCTTTGAGAGGAAACCCGATATTTATTAATTTCAGCACAAAACTGATCGAGCAAAACTGAATTATCATTGGGATAAAGCGTTTGCCATAATGGAGTTAATTTATCTTTGATTGATTTCATCGGTTAAAAAAATGCAAAGATAACCAACCAGTCTATTTATGTCTGTTAGTTTATGTATTTTCAATAAAAGTAAATTTTATAATTTCATTCCTTAAACCTGAAAAAATCTTGAATATGTTATATAAAATACTGACGATTGAAAATCAGGATCATACAATTTAATTCATGAATTAAACAGGTTGATTTAACATGCTTTAATTTGAATATTTTTACTGAATATCCGTAATTACGCATAATTCGTTAATATTAGCAGCAACAAGCCTGTCAATGAGTTTGCCTGCAAAATACCTTCGAGTCAGAGCAATCAGAATTAGTAGCATAATAAATCCGTGAAGTTTTTCTTAGTTTTGCCTGTTTTGAAACTGAACCAAAACTAAAGCAGAGCTTCGATGAAAACTACCTATTTATTAATAGCTGTTACCTGGATATTCCTTTTCGGTGCCTGTAATAATTCACACCAGAAAGCGAACAATGGAAAAGATGAATTCGTTCCCCAGTGGGCAAAAGGAATTGTCTGGTATCAGATTTTCCCGGAGCGCTTTCGCAATGGCGACCCATCCAATGATCCGACCTTTGACGATATAAGAGGTGCCTGGCCACACGATACTGTCCTCCCCTGGCAGATCCATCCATGGAAAGCCGACTGGTACGAATTGCAACCCTACGAAAAAGCCAATGGAAAGGATATTTGGTACAATATCACCCGCAGGCGGTTTGGCGGTGACCTACAGGGTATCATCGACAAACTGGACTACCTGCAGGAGTTAGGCATAGGAGGTATTTACCTCAACCCCGTATTCTGGGCTCCTTCGCATCATAAATACGATGCCATTTGTTATCATCATATTGATCCTACGTTTGGGCCTGACCCGGCAGGTGACAAAGCCTTAATGGCCTCTGAAGTACCTGATGATACCTCAAGCTGGGTTTGGACGAAAGCAGATTTACTGGCGCTTCAACTCATTAAAGAGCTGCATAAACGCGGGATGAAAATCATTTTTGACGGTGTATTCAATCACATGGGCGTTCAAAGTTTTGCCTTTCAGGATGTAATCAAAAACCAGCAAAACTCAGGGTTTAAAGACTGGTTTATCATTGAATCATTTGCGGACAGCGCTACCGATACTCCGTTTAAATACAAAGGTTGGTTTGGGGTTCAGGATCTGCCAGAGCTCAAGGAAGACGAAAACGGCATTGTCAGAGGACCTAAAGATTACATCTTTTCCTCTGTAAAAAGATGGATGAAACCGGTAGTAAACGGGAGTCCAGCCGAAGGGATTGACGGATGGCGTCTGGATGTTACCTTTTGTGTTCAGCATGCCTTTTGGAAGGAATTCCGAAAATTCTGTAAATACCTGAACCCGAATTGTTACCTGACAGCTGAAGTCATTGATAGCATCGACAACATCAAGCCTTATCTGCAGGGAGATGAATTTGATGCCGTCATGAACTACAATTTTGCTTTTAACCTGACAGATTATTTTGTCAATGATAATCTGGGGATTACATCAACCGTTTTTGCTGTAAGAATGGAAGAACTTCAGGATGCCTACCCCAAAGGTGTCAGCTATGTATTACAAAACCTCCTCGGCAGCCATGATGCCAACCGTATTGCCTCCCAAATTGTTAATAAAGACCTGGGGAGTTTTAGCAACTGGGGGGAATATTTTCAACTCTCCAAAGCAACAAATAAGGATTACATCACTACCCAGCCATCTATAGACGACTATCATTTGTTAAAACAATTGGTCATATTCCAAATGACCTGGCCCGGAGCGCCCATGGTTTATTATGGAGATGAAGTCGGTATGTGGGGCGCCAACGACCCTGATTGCCGCAAACCTATGCTTTGGGATGACATGATCGGTGATCGGGAAACCTTTCTCCCTGACGGTTCCAAGCTGGATACACCCAATGTGGTCTATCCCAATCAGGATTTAATCGGTTTTTACAAGAAGATGATCCGGCTTCACAACCTGGAGCCTGCACTGAAATATGGCGAAACAAATATTTTTATCAGTGAAAACGATCGCAAATTGCTTGGCTTCACACGCACGTACAACGATGAAAAATTATACATTGTCTTCAACAGCGACACCGGTAGCCAGCGCGTGCCTTTACAGGTTAACGCCAATGGCGATTACATTGACCTTATCAACCACCGAGGCTACCGAACCGACAATAAATCAATGAACATAGAAGTGAGGGGCAAGTGGGGAGCAATTATAAAAAAGAATTAACAGCCAATAAAATATTC
>CAZVAY010000214.1:0-5223 GCA_964625265.1 uncultured Sphingobacteriales bacterium
GCTGGGAAACATTCTGTCGTCAGGCTATATATCTATGTGTGCAGCGCAGTGCTTAGTTTCGGTCATGTTCCCGCGTTCTCCACCTGCTTTTTGGTGCCACACCAAAATTCCCCCCCCGCCATATCCGCCTTCCCGGTCGTAACTGGTGAAATAAAGTGTTTTACCATCTTTTGAAACGTAAGGAAAGTAATCGCCCACAGAGGTGTTTACCGGGCTACCCATATTGTTCACCTCAATATAGTCATCATCCCGCGACAGCAATTCAATCCATTGGTCAGCCAGGCTTTTGTCAGCTTTATTGTATTCGCTTTTATAGCTTTCAATTGCAGCAATAGCCTTGTCAAATTCCATCAGGGCAAAATAGGATTTGGCCATATTAAAATACTTTTCAGGACTTGATTTTACCTCTTGCTCGTATTTGGCAATAGCCGAGGCATATTCCTTCTTGTCGAAATATTCATCCCCGGTTTGGGCTTTTAATACCGCTGAGGTTATAATGATAACCCCAAAAAATAAGATTAACTTTTTCATGATTTAAGATTTAATAGTTTTCAGACTCTAATTCAGTACAAAATAATTTATTATTAATTCAATTTTTGCTCAGGCTAATTCCTTAAAATGCCTCCGTGATTTAACGTATTCTGGGTGGGATATCTGCAGTAACTATCCAAATCAGGTGGAAGCGAACGAAAAAAAATACAAATGAACCTCCCCGCAACAAGCTGCCGGGGTCTCATGATATAAATAATGTCAACTGGAAATGGTTAACATTCATACAGGTATATGATGTTGAAAATACATATTATTTATCAAAGATATAAATAATATATTCATATTTAAGAAATATCCTATGGATAACTATATTTTCAACCTTTGCCCGCTATTAATACATTTGAATTTTTATTAATAAACGGAATGAGAAAATTAATCCTTATCCTTCTTTTATTATCCGGTTTCAACTCTTTTGCCCAGGAATTTGATACAACCAGTGCATTAAAGGGCGAAGGTATACATGCGCTGCTCAGGCGCTTTGATATGGATTCTTCTTTCTATCTTAAAGAGTTTATCCGGATTAACCAGGATGTGATCAGTGAAAACGGCTGGCTGCAGGAAGGCCAGGTCTATCATTTGCCGGCTAAACTTATTTCCAAAACAGAAATTGAAAAAGCCATTGCTGAAGAGGAATTTGTTGTAGAACCTTTATTGGGTGAAACCAATAAGAAAATTACGATTTTAGATAAAAAGCTGGAAGGCGCTGTTTTTTATATTATATCGGGCCACGGAGGCCCCGACCCTGGTGCTATGGGTACACGATCGGGCAATAAAATGTGTGAAGATGAATATGCTTATGATGTGTCCCTAAGGCTTTACCGCAACCTGATCAGCCATGGCGCAAAAGTCTATATGGTTATCCGCGATACAAACGATGGAATTCGGGATGAGGATTTTTTGGATTGTGATCATGATGAGATTTGTATGGATCGGGGAAGCATTCCTGTTAATCAGAACAATAGGTTAAAGCAACGCGTTAAAACTATCAATGACATTTCGAAGCATATTCCCAATTCTGTTTATGAACGTGCCATCGTGATCCACTGTGATTCCAGGAGTGTAGGTAAGCGGCTGGATGTATTCTTTTATCATTATGACAAAAGCAGTAAGGGGAAGAGCCTGGCTTACAGCATGCTGAATACTTTTGATGCAAAATATGCAGAGCATCAACCCAGCAGGGGCTATCAGGGAACCGTCAGTACACGGAGCCTGTACCTTATCAATTATGCACGCCCGCCTTTGGTTTACATTGAATTGGGCAACATTCAGAACGACTTAGACCAAATCAGGTTTATTAAAGAAAATAACCGGCAGGCACTGGCAAACTGGCTTACCGAAAGCATCCTGAATGATCATGAGAAATATGTCCTGTAAATAGATTTTTCAAAGAGAAAACTAATTCGAAATACTCCCTGATTGCCGGAAATAAGCAGGTGGTTACTCCCTGATAAATTGTCTTGAAATCTTTTCCTTACCATCTGAAACAAGGAGGTAATACAACCCTTTCGGCAACCTGCTGATGTCTAAGGTAGTGATGTATCCACCTGTTACTTCAAGTTGTTTGGTGAGTACTTCTTTTCCTACAGTATTAACTACAGAAACCCTATAGTGGCCTTCGAGTCCGTAAAGTTGCAGGTTGATCTCATCATTGGCAGGATTGGGGTAAAGCTTCAACTGCCTGTCGATATTGGATTCTTTAATATCCAGCGAGAAACCGATCGTAAAACTGTAATAAATTTTACCGCCAAAATCAGGTTCAAATATTTTCAGGCTTTTACCATCTTTTCCTCTGAACTTCAAATAACCGGTTCCCTGATCGGGCCATGCCCAGTAGGAGAGGCCGTAACCCTCATCAAATAGTTCAAAAGTGTAACAGCCTTTTGGCAAGTCCAGTGTGTCACGGTAAGTAGTATTAGCTGACAGGTGATCTTTTGAGTATACCGTATTGCCTTTGACATCTTTGATGACGTAATAATTCTCGTCAGGAACATTGTTTGTTCGAAGCCAGATGACAAAATTATCTTCATAAATATCAGGTATATGAAAGCCGGCAGAGGCGTGGTCATTCAGGCTATTTTCATCCGTTTTACTGTTGGGTGCAGATATATTGACAAAAAACCGGGCTTCCCCACTGGTTTTCCAGAAATCTTCACCTGTAACAGGCAATATCACTTCTTCTGTTTCCATAAATTTCAGGTTGCCTGTCCAATGGTAAGTAAGTTTTTTCCCACCGGTCACATAATACTCTATATCGAGAGAGGTCAGGTCGTTTTTACCCGCATTCCGGATTATAACAACCGGATCGTTACAAATGGGATTGATCCTGCTATAGAGTTGCCTGTCTGTCGGCCTTTTTATTTCGTAAATTCCGGCATCGGTATTATGCGCTGCACCGGCATATTCAACCAGTTGGAAAGAGGTCAGGTACCTGCCGTTACCCATCCCTTTGTTATTCGAGGGTACCGGAGTTATACGATAATCCAAAGTAGCTGAATCCCCTGGTTTTACATGTTCTGTAATTTCAAAATTATGTTCGGGTACAATATCACCCGGGCACCAACCCTCGCGGGAGCCATTCCAGGTACCCCCTTGTGGAAATACGGGGTTCAATTTGCAGTCTTCGCGCCAGATGTGCCAGTCCTGCACCCTGTTGTTGTCAATGTAAAAATAGTGTGTATTGTCTTTCCATTCGCAACAATGTGGGTAGGAGCCATCATTGCTGTTGTGGCCATGCCCGGAAAGCCTTGACCGTATTTTGAAAGTGGATGCATTGTCGCTTAATTTGACTTTCAGTGGAGGGCAATTCACATCATTGTCGAGGTTGGCATAGCTATAACTTGAACGCCCCTGGTTCCACAATTGATGAATGTTGACTACTTTCCTGGCAGGCTTGCCTTTGATCATAACAAATTTTACATCCAGAAGTTCCTGCTGGTTCCCGGCCTTAAAATCAACATCACCGGCAAGCAAATCACGATAATCAGTGACATCATACATCCAGGTAAAGCCTTCCTTTCCGAGGTCAAGGTTGATCCCGTAAGGGGTGATAAACCGGCCTATTTCATAAACTACGGTAGAACTATACCATTCAAGTTTTTTGTTCAGGTAGCTGCCTTCTGCCGGGATCCATGTTTTGTAGAGCAACTCGCCATTTTCATCTACGGTGTTCACATAGTTGTTTGCCGGCCATACAACCACGGTATCTGTAATTAGCGATGGATGATTGCTTAGGTTGTCGTCCATGATAACAGGGCTTGCCGGATTGTTCCTGAAATACAAACGCTCCGGTAATATTTCTATGCTGTCTTTCACCGGTGAGAGTGAGTCAGCGGTCACATAGACATTACCCTGAAGGAAACTTAGTGCAGGCCTGTTTTTATATAATTCAACATTCAGATAATTTTCGCTGGCAGTTTGCCACCAGGCGTTGCCATGGATACTGGCATCATTTCCATGGCCACTTTGATCCAAAACAACAGGGCCATTCCCTTCCTCCATGGGATAATACAGGAGTAAATTGCTGTACGCGGGATGTGAAGAATTAACGGTTTTACTCATCCATTCTTTGATTTCAGTTTGGGTCAATGCTTTTGACCAGATACGGAATTCATCTATATTGCCGTGGAAATAGGAACCTGCCCATCTACCTATTTTGATACCGGCCAATCCGGTATTGAGTGAGACTGATTTTTCGGTTATCTTTTCACCATCGTAATACAAAATGACTTTTGAACTGGTGTAAACCAATGCATAATGATGCCACATCCCCTTGCTCCCCGGTAAAGTGACGTCAATATCGGATGACCATAACTGAATCCGCCATTTATCATCGGATGACGTGGTCCTGAGTGAAAAATCTCTATTGGTACTTTGCGTACCGGCCTGGAATAGCCCGCCATTGTTGAAGGCCTCCGTTTTAGCCCACATTTCAATAGTCCGGGCTTTGTTTCCGGTAAGCATGTCGTTGGCCGGTGCAGTCAGATAATCATCTTTACCCCCAAAATGCATTCCCATACTTTGTCCTTTTGAAATCAAGGTCATCGGGGTTGACAAAGAAGTCGATAACAGGCTGTCAATCGGATCATTTTTTGAAGAAACCGTATAAAATTCAACCAATAGGTTTGATTTTCCATCCCAGGGATAGGGTTTGTAAAAATAGAATTCGTATTCGTTGTTGTTGAGTACATCAATGTTTGATGAAAAGTAATTATCGGTTGAAATATTTAACAGGTTACCGGCTTCTAAACTGTCGGCAGCCAGATTTTGCAAATTGATTTTCAGGTAACACTTACTTTGAGAAACCTGGTTAAACTGAATCTTTAAACCATGAATCAAACCACTGTCGATACCCATTGACTTCAATTCGTCAGCGCTGAATAAGAACCTGGACAGGTTACCTGTCCCGAAAACGGGCATCTGTTCATAGGCTGTTGCAACCGTTTGATTTTTCCAACTTTGGTTGTTTGCCGAATCAAGGGTTACCCTGATATCCGGACGCATAACATACTGAAATACAGCCTGAGATTTATAATAAAAAGTATCGGGCACCAGGTTGTGTCCGGTTACGAAATAATCCGCTTTGTTGTATGTGGAATCAAATGTGGCATTATGATCGTAGATATAATTGGTGGTTTCATAATCTCATTCACCGCAAGTGTACTTACAAAAAGG
>CAZVAY010000215.1:0-5217 GCA_964625265.1 uncultured Sphingobacteriales bacterium
TCCAAAGGGGGGTAATCCATTCCACCAGGGTCTTGTCTTCATCAACAGGAACACTGATGACCTTTGTCTTATTGATAATAATTTTGATTAAACCAACTTTAATTGTAATATTGTACCTCAATCAATAAATTATTTACCCATGAAAAAATCTTTCACAAGAATTCTCGGAATGTTGGCAATATTTGCCCTCATTTCGTTTACCAGTGGTTTAACAACCAGTTGTTCCAACAACAAAACCAACGAAGAAGCTACAGAAGAAGGCGTTGAAGCTACAGAAGAAGCTACTGATACCGATGCCGAAATGAAATGTGGCGAAGGAAAATGTGGCGAAGGCATGGAAGCCACAACCGATACTACTGAAAAATGTGGTGAAGGCAAATGTGGTGAAGGCAAATGTAGCGAAGGCAAATGTGGTGATGGTGCAGAAGGTACTGTTGCAGATACAACTACCGAGGAAAAATGTGGCGAAGGCAAATGCGGAGACGGCATGTAATTTCCCACGGTTGTTAAACAACCACATCAATTTAAAACTGAGACCTGGTTCTCAGTTTTTTTATGCCGTATTTTTCAGGATAAAATCTGCTACGCGAAACGAATTAGCATAAATTGTCCAGGTGAAAGGTACACTGCCACCGGTAGGCATAAAACTACCATCGGTTACAAATAGATTTTCTGTCCCGTAAACAAGACAGTTTTTATCCAGGACTGCCTGTTTGGGATCGGTACCAAACCGGCAACCACCAGCCTGCAAATTAGCAGGAGGTGCACCAGAAATGCTTGTATAAATATCCTTTACACCTATTTCTTTCAGAACCTTGACGGCTTTTTCAGCCAGAAAATGGCCAATTTTTACATCCTGCCTGTGGTAACCAATCCTGATTTTTGCTACTGGCAAGCCCCATTTGTCCCTGATAAGGGGATCAAGGCTGACAAAACAGTTGTCGTTGGGCAGCCAGTCGTTGAATACTTCAAATGCAACTCTCCTCGAATGCAGGAAATACCTTTCCAGTTTATTCTGAAGTTCTTTTCCCCAAAGCAGCCTGCCATTTGTTGATTTTATTTTGTTGGCTTTTCGGATTGGATTGGGATGGTCGTGCAAAAAGTCAATGGTTCCACCTTTGGCGTATCCCAGTTCAGGATCATTGATCGTATACCAGTCCTGTAAGGAACGGTTGATAAAAGGCCCCCGGGTTTTCAGATCCTCAATCCTTGATGGAGCCAGGTCATCGAAAAACAGGTCCCCGTGGCCCAGCCCGCCACCTGAAAAGATAAGGTTTTTACCTACCTGACCGTATTTATTTCCAATTCCATCCGGATGTGTAGAGGTTTTCGACATCAAAAGCAAGCGTGAAGTTTCTACCGCCTGGCAAGCCACTACAAAAGTATCCGCATAAATATTCTGCGAATTTCCTTTTTCGTCAAAGTAACGGACAAATTCAACATTGCCTTTGGTATCTGTTTCCAGTTTGTACGCCATCGCATAGGTGATAATACGAAGGTTTCCGGTTTTGGCTGCCGGCACAAGTAGAGCTGCCCTTGCACTTCCCTTTGCCCCGGTATTGCAGCCATAGCTGCCGCAAAATACCGAATAACTGCAGGGACTTCTCCCATTGTGTTCCTGGCTGAGTATGGCCCTGGGCATGGGCATACTATGGTAACCGAGCCTGGAACAAGCGGAGTCAATCCAGCTTGCCAGCGGATGATCGACCAAAGGCGGAAAAGGGAAAGAAGCATTCGACCTTTTTTCCTGGTTCGGGTGATCAACAATCCTTCCTGAAACTCCGACAATTTCTTCGACTTGCGTATACCAGCATTCCATCTCTTCGTAACTGAGTGGCCAGTCAACCACGTTGGCACCTTCAACAGGGCCAAATTCGCTGAGCAACCTAAAATCCACTTCCTTCATCCGGTGAAAGTATCCACTCATAAAATTAGAGGAACCTCCAACCACATTTCCATTCCAGAAGCTCCATCCTGATTCAGTACTGGGAACTCCTTTCCATTCTCCCTCATTGTTCTTATCTTCAATGACGTGTGGTTCTTCATTGATATGAGAAGAATAAAGCTCCCTCCTGCAAGTACCGATTTCATCTTTTGCAAAATCCTTCTCAGTAAACCAGCCGCCTTTTTCAAGGACCACAACCCTCTTCCCGGCCATGGCCATAGAATAGGCTATTGGCCCTGCACCGGCACCGCTCCCAATGATGCAAACATCATATTTATCCTTCTTTCGGCTCATAGCGGTTCTTTACTCCCGGACGGGGCGAACCGGGAATATGGTTCAGCCACTGCCATCCTTTTTCATTTGTATTAATACCATACACTGGGTCACCCAACATTGACTCCAGCCCGTATCTGAGGATAAGTGAAATCCAGCTTCTGCCTTTCTTATAATCTTCCATGTACCTGAGTACCTGATCTTTTTCATCAGGATTCAAATCAATCAAGCGTCTGTTAAACAGTTTTATTGATGATTCTTCCACCCATCTGATTCCGTTTCTGATCAGTCTACGGGTTTTTGATAATATATTCAAATCGGAATATACATTGGCAATATGCCTCCATGTATGGACTTCATTAGCAGAGGGTGCGATATCGCTACCCGGAAACAGGTGTATCAGCACGGCTTTTAAGGTGCTGACCTGCACATCATCCAATTCCGCTTTTTCACCCGTTTTAAAAATTCGTTTGCAAGCTGCCAGCGGCCACTGTGTTGCTACCAGCACAATAGCGGACAGGTAAATAAATAGCCGCCTGCTTATATTTCCGGTGGTTGGGCTCATGGGATAAAAATAGTATTTTTCCTGCATGCAGCCTTAACCAGCTTATGTAAAATGGTTCGCAAGGTAAACACCGGATATAAAAAACCCCGAAAAATTCGGGGTTAAATTTATTTTGTTTCAGGTATTAGAAATCATGAGGATCATCTACCTCTGCAGCTTCATTGAAATCAAGAAGTTCGACTTCAAATACGAGAGCAGAACCACCGGGGATAGTTGCACCGGCACCCTGATCACCATAAGCAAGGTCAGAGGGGATGTACAATTTGATTTTTCCACCTTTGCCAATCAGTTGCAGACCTTCAGTCCATCCTTTGATAACGCGGTTCAGCGGAAATGTTGCCGGCTCACCACGATCGTAAGATGAATCGAATATGGTTCCGTCAATCAACATTCCTTTATAATTGACCGTCACCTCATCAGTTTCTTTGGGTTTGTCAGCTGAGCCAGGTTCTATAATCTCGTATTGCAGACCGCTTTCGGTAATCATTATGCCTTCTTTTTTTGCATTTTCTTCCAGAAATGCATTGGATTTAGTTTTATTTTCCTGGGCTTTCATTGTTTGTTCCTCCTGTTGTTTCTGTTGTAATTGTTGCTGGAATGCCATCATGACTTCTTTTTGCTTAGCTTCATCAAAAATGGCGTTCCCATCCATATAATCCTTCATTCCCTGCACCAGGGCCATGTAGTTCACGTCAATAGATTGTTTTTCAAACTGGGTGGCAATATCCATCCCAATGGCATAGCTTGTTGAGTCCTGATTCGATTCAATAGCTACCTCCTGCCAATCTCCAGTTGATTTGTTGCAGGAAGAAAAAGCCGTCAGCACCAAAGCAGCAACGGCCAGGTAAGAAAATTTTCTCATTTTATTATTTTTAAATTATTGATTAGAATTCACTTTGATTAGTTCCACTTCAAAAATAAGGACTGATCCTCCGGGAATAGATTGGCCGGCACCCTGGTCACCATATCCAAGTTCTGAAGGAATATAAAAAATATATTTGGCACCTTCTTTCATCAGTTGCAGCCCTTCAGTCCATCCTTTGATCACACGGTTGAGCGGAAATGTTGCCGGTTCGCCACGATCCAGTGAAGAATCGAATTTGGTACCGTCAATGAGTGTACCTGTATAATGAACGGTGACTTCATCGGTTTCTTTCGGGGATGCACCTGTTCCTTCCTGTACAACCTTGTATTGTAATCCGCTTTCTGTAGTAATTACACCGTCTTTTTTAGCGTTTTCTTCAAGAAATGCCTTGCCTTCCTCTTTGAATTTTTCAGATTTTAAAGCTGCTGCTGCCTGTTGTTTCACTTGCAGGTCCTGACTGAACTGAACAAGAAGTTGTTGTTTCTCATCTGATGTAAACAGGGCCTTGTCTTCATTTTTGGCATCTTCCATCCCTTTCATAAATGGAAGGATATTAAACTCAATGGATTGCTTAGACAGGTTTTGACCGATGTCCATGCCCAGAATATAACTGATAGTATCCATATGGTTTTTTAATTCAACTTTATCCAGTTTTTGAGCGTTTAAACTGGTTGCAAATATGGACAGCAAAATAATAAAGGAAATTTTGATAAATTTTGTCATAATTAGATATTGAATAGAATTTTAAAGAGCGCAAAGATATTGAAATATTCCACAAAGAATAAATCAGGTAAAATATCGCTGATAGATTGATCCTTAAACAATAAACAAATCGGAAATAATTGAATCTGAAATGAGCTGTCCTTCTGTTGTCAGGCAATAGGAATGATTGTTTTTTACAATCAGATTAGACCTGATGCCTTTTTCGAGCCTGGCAATGATCCCGCTTAAGGTTTCTTCATCCGCGTCTATATCAGTGGGATTGAGTCCCCACATGGTTCGCAGCGACAACATTATTCTTTCGTTGATCTTTGTTTTGTCATCAAGAATTTCTCTTTCAAAGGATTTTATGCCATGATTTATCCTTTCAATATAATCGCTGTTGACAGCAATATTCCATTGCCTTGACAGGATATCATACGAATGCGCAGAAGGGCCAATACCCAGGTAAGGCAATCCCTTCCAGTAGTTGAGGTTGTGTACTGCCAGATTTCCCGGCCTGGCAAAATTGGAAATCTCGTAATGCAAAAAATTGTTGGCATCAGCAAAATCAACCAGGGAAAAAAAGTCCTTCCTGATTTGATTTTCATTTATCCCCGGCAGATATTTCTTTTTAACCTTGTTGGCGTATATAGTCCCCGGTTCAAGGGTCAGGGCATAAGCTGAAAAATGATTTATTCCCAATGAATTAAGCAACTGAAGATCCGAAAGGAAGTCCTTGTTCCCGGCACCGGGAATGCCATAAATCAAGTCGACAGTCAGATTGGAAATACCCGCTGAAATGGCATCTTCGATGCAACTTTTCGCAGTTTTTGCATTGTGCAAACGCCCCAGGAAAGCGAGGTTTTT
>CAZVAY010000216.1:0-5135 GCA_964625265.1 uncultured Sphingobacteriales bacterium
GTCATTTACCACATCAGGGAGGAGTGGCCGTATGAAGAAATGCATCTGTATGGAGCAGGCACGGCCTCCGGTACATATGATTATTTTACCGAAGCAGTTGTTGGTGAAAGTGGTGCCAGCCGTGGTGATTTCACTGCAAGTGAAGATGACAATGTACTGGTTCAGGGTATTGCTACCGATAAATATGGCCTGGGCTTTTTTGGCCTTGCTTATTACGAAGAAAACATGGACAAGCTGAAGCTGGTAGCTGTAGATGGTGGCAATGGCCCGGTAAAACCTTCACTGGAAACAGTCAAGGACGGTACTTATTCACCTCTTTCCAGGCCTTTGTTTATTTATGTCTCCAGTGAATTACAGGATAAGCCACAAGTAGTTGAATTTGTTAGCTTTTATCTTAACAATGCTCCTATCCTGTCAAAAGAAGTAGGTTATATTCCGCTTCAGGATGCAGTATATGAAGAGCAGAAAGCAAAATTTGAGAAATTTATTTCCGGGAACACTTCCTCCGAAGTGAAATAGGCTTTTATTCCATTGAAAGTAAAAGAGAAAATAATTGAGCGTCTGCTGCTATTCAGTGCGCTGATCACCATATTGACTACATTAGGTATTATTGGGGTTCTGCTAACAGAATCCCTTGCCTTTTTTAAGGAAGTTTCGTTAAGGGAATTTCTTTTTGATAAGCAATGGACGCCCCTGTTTGCACAAAAGCATTTTGGTATCAGCCCCCTGTTGAGCGGGACATTGTTGACTACGGTTGTGGCCATGATGATTGCTGTGCCGGTAGGGCTGTCGATTGCGATTTATTTAAATGAATATGCGAATAAAAAGCTGAGACTGATGGTAAAGCCCCTGCTTGAGATTTTAGCTGCAGTCCCCACAGTTGTTTATGGTTACTTCGCCCTGGTGGTGGTTACGCCTTTTTTGCAAAGCCTGTTCCCGGGAATATCCGGATTCAATGCTTTATCTCCGGGTATAGTTATGGGCATCATGATTTTGCCTTTCATTTCTTCTTTGAGTGAAGATGCGTTAAGCTCGGTACCGGTTTCATTACGGGAGGCTTCTTATGGGATGGGTGCCACACGGTTTCAAACATCCGTAAAGGTTTTAGTGCCTGCAGCCTCATCAGGTATAGTCTCGTCAATAATCCTGGCCTTTTCACGGGCCATAGGGGAAACTATGATTGTTGCTATAGCTGCAGGGCAGCAACCCCGGCTTACCCTTGACCCTACCGTTCCTGTGGAAACCATTACGGCTTATATTGTTCAGGTTAGCCTGGGTGATGTCCCGCATGGGTCGCTGGAATACAGAACAGTGTTTGTTGCAGGGCTTACTTTGTTCGTGTTTACACTTATCCTTAACAACATCAGTTTTTGGATCAATAAAAAATTCAGGCAACAATATGAATAGCAGAATGATCAACATAATCAAAGACAAGGGTTTTTCTGTTGTAGGCCTTGTCAGTACAGTGCTGGGACTGGTTGTCCTGATGTTTTTTCTTGCTGATGTAATTTCTGATGGATTCAGCCGGATCAGTTTTGATTTCCTGAATAACCTTCCTTCACGATTTCCTGAGAAAGCGGGTATCAAGCCGGCATGGATCGGCACCCTTTGGATTTTTGGTTTGACGGCATTATTTGCTATTCCCATCGGGATCAGCGCTGCCATTTATCTGGAAGAATATGCCCCTAAAAGCCGTATCACCAATATGCTTGAAATCAATATTGCCAACCTGGCTGGTGTACCCTCCATTATTTACGGTATCCTGGGCCTTGAAATATTTGTCAGGGCCTTTAGGCTGGGGGAAAGCCTGGTAGCAGGAGCACTGGTATTAACATTACTTGTTTTACCTATTATTATTGTAACAACCCGTGAAGCAATTCGTGCGGTTCCCCCTTCCTTAAGGGAAGCTTCTTACGGACTTGGGGCTTCCAGGTGGCAAACAATACGGAACCAGGTTTTACCCGCTTCTGCCAGTTCCATTATCACGGGGATCATTCTTGCGCTTGCCCGTGCCATAGGGGAAACAGCACCTCTGGTCATGATTGGTGCTTTAACCTATGTCCCGTTCGCACCCAAAAGCCCTATGGATGAATTCACCGTACTGCCTATGCAGATATTCAACTGGATATCAAGACCGCAGAAAGGGTTTATTACCAATGCTGCAGCAGCTATTATCGTTCTTCTGGCTATTGTATTTCTTTTAAACGCCTTTGTCGTTTATTACCGGAACAGGGCCAGAAAAAAACTTATTTCTTAAATAAATGTTATGGATGAATTAACAACATTAACCAGGCCGGTTAAAGAAGATGTGGTTTCAAACCCTTTACATGAAATAGTTCTTGAATCAAAGGATCTGAGTGTTTATTACAGCGACAAAAAAGTACTGAATGAGATCAATGTAAAGATCATGAAAAACTCGGTAACTGCATTGATTGGCCCCTCCGGTTGCGGAAAATCAACTTTTCTTCGGGTTTTCAACCGTATGAATGATTACATAACCGGATTCAGAAAAGAAGGAGAAGTGTTGGTTGAAGGGGTAAATATTTATAAAGAAAAGATCAATATTGAGGAACTGAGGAAAAATGTGGGTATGATTTTCCAAAAACCAAACCCATTTCCAAAATCAATTTTCGAAAATGTAGCGTACGGTTTAAAGATACGAGGTATCCGGAACAAGTCTTTTCTTTCGGAAGTTGTAGAAAAATCGCTTAGGCAGGCTGCCCTGTGGGATGAAGTGAAAGACGACCTGAAAAAGAACGCATTGGCCTTATCAGGTGGGCAGCAACAACGGTTGTGTATCGCCCGTGCCCTGGCTGTTGAGCCATCCATAATATTGATGGACGAACCGGCTTCGGCACTTGATCCGATTTCCACCTCAAAAATAGAAGAACTCATTTATGAACTCAAAAAGAACTATTCGATTTTGATTGTTACCCACAACATGCAACAGGCATCACGGGTGAGCGATCAAACCGGGTTTTTCCTCATGGGCGACCTCGTGGAATTTGACAATACAAAGAAAATATTTACTGACCCTGATGATAACAGGACTGAAAATTATATCAGTGGCAGGTTTGGATGATAAAAATTGAATATTATGGCACCATCACATTTTGAAGCAGAAATTGAACAACTGAAGTTTTCACTTAACGAAATGGCCTGGCTGGCATTATCGCAGCTTACCAAAGCAAAGTCGGCATTTTTAAACTACGATCTTGAACTGGCTGAAGAGATCATGCACAACGAGGCACGGATGAATGCTTTCGAGCTCAGTATTGACAGGGATTGTGAAAACCTGTTGGCAATTTTTACGCCTGTAGCTACTGATCTCAGGTATATCATTTCGGTACTGAAAATCAATTCTGAACTGGAGCGTATTGCCGATCATGCCGAAGCTATCGTAAGATACCTGGGCGATTTGGATAAATCCATTACGACTGACATTCTGGGTAAGGCTTCATTTGAACATATGTTTGATATGGCTATTTCCATGACACATGATATTATCAAATCATTGGAAGACGAGGATACCACCCTGGCGCGGAAAGTATATAAAAAAGACAAAGAGCTTAACAATATTAATATTGTTTCACTGGGGATAATTTCCAGTTGGATCGCTGAGAATCCTCAAAAAGCAACAGAAGGGATGGTGCTGTTCAGTACGATAAAAAAACTGGAGCGTATTGGTGATCATGTAAAGAATATTGCAGAAGATGTGGTTTTTTATCTTGAAGCCGAATTACTTAAATCAAAGAAGAAATCGAGGAGAAAACAGGGTTAATATTACTTTTTTGCTAAATAAAGCGTAACACCGGCTACTCCTGCAAATATGATATTGGGTATCCATGTAGCAAGCATAGGGTTCAGGTCTGATTTAATGGCAAACATGGTTGAAAACTGCAGGAACAGAATGTACCCAAAAGCGATGACCAGGCCAATTCCCAGGTGAAGGCCGGTACCACCCCTGATCCTTTTTGAAGAAAGTGAAAAAGCTATGATAACAAGGATAAATGTTGAAAAGGGCATTGAATAACGTTTGTATTTTTCAACCTGATAGTAAACCACATCTTTGTCGCCCCTAAGTAGTTCCTCATCAATAAACTGATTCAGGTCGGGTGTGTTAAAGGTTGCGATGCTGGCGGTCTTTTTCCCAAAGTAATCTGGCGTAATGCCCAAATCAAGTAATAAGGTATCACCTTTGTCGAGAAATTCTTTGTCACCCTGGTAAGTGCGGCTTTGATATCGGTGCACTACCCACTTTTGCAGGCTGTCAACCCATTCAACTTTGTTTGCAAGCAACTTGAATTTCAATTCTTCTCCATCAAATTTCTCCAGTGAAAACCTGTTCCCTGTGTTGTTCCTGTTATTGAAGTTACGGATAAAAATAAATTTACCCGGAGCTATTTGCCTGTGAATGTTTCTTTCACTGTTCAGGTATGGGTCATTGACATATTTACTCTCAAAATCGACCAAAGATTTATTGCCTTCGGGAATGACCCAGCCATTGAGATAAAAGGAAATGGCAGCCAGGATCAGGGCAACAAACATGTAAGGGACCAGAAGCCTGTAGAAATTTGTACCGCTGCTCAGAATAGCCACAAACTCGGTATTGTATGCCATCCGTGAAGTAAAGTAAACAGCTGATATATAAATGAACAAGGCCGAAAACAGGTTCATGAAATAGGGGATGAAATTGAGATAATATTCAAAAATGATAGCATGCAACGGGGTATCATGTTTCAGAAAATCATCAATTTTTTCACTGAAATCAAAAACAACGGCAATGAAAATAAACAGGATAATGATAAAGAAAAAAGTACCAAGAAACTTTTTGATAATATATATGTCAAGTTTCTTTATTCTAAGCATCCTACAGACGATTTGATAACTTAATAATCATATTCTGCTTCCAGCTTGCAAAAGTGCCATCAAGGATATGCTTTCGAGCATCCTTAACAAGTTGCAGGTAAAAGGCCAGATTATGAATACTGGCAATTTGTGCAGCCAATCGTTCTCCCGAAATGACCAGATGTCGCAGATAAGATTTGGAATAAGCCTGATCCACATAGGAGGTTCCGTTAGGATCTAAAACAGAATAGTCAGCTTTCCACTTCTCATTTTTAATATTGATGATA
>CAZVAY010000217.1:0-2758 GCA_964625265.1 uncultured Sphingobacteriales bacterium
TTCCTTCTATATTAGATGGAGGGGTTGAATTACCTAATATGCCATCTCCTAAAAGGATTAATCCCCCCCACAGGCCTCTGTCGGTTGCAGACAGGTCAGTAGGGTCTGAAAGATCATCTATCTCAGATGTAAAAATAATTGGCTGTGTGGCGGTTCCAACAGCATTAATTTGTGCCCCCACCGTAATTATTAATGCAGAAGCGTTATCACTGGTGCTTGGTGTGGCTTTACCTTTAATGACCGTTCCTTCCTGAATATTAAGCACACCTCCTGATTCCAGATATACAAAACCATCCAATAAATAAATGTTATCATTTGTCCAGTTATAAGTTCCTGCTCCCAAATCAGCATCCTTTATTGTAACAGTAGTTTGAGCAAAGGACCCTGTTATCAGAAATAGACCTGTTAAAAATAATAGACATGCTTTCCATGTTGAATGGAAAGACTTTTTGTTAAATTCACCTTCTTTTGTGGCTGTAACAATTTTTGTAAATCTTTTTTTCATTTTTTAAATTTTGTGACCACTTATTGTTGGTCGGGTTAATAATCATTTTGATTTTGTTGAGGCAAAGTAACTGCGCCTGTATAAACTGAAAATTAAATGGTGCTTAAGATTTCTTTAATTTTTAGGAGATGCATTTGTAAAAACTTAATGATAATTTAAAATGAGATTAACCTCAAGTTTATTTACGGAAGATATTTTTGCCATTAATTATGAGTGAAACGCTTGCGAAAATATTGATAGTAGATGATGAGCTGGATATTCTGGAGTTTCTTCGGTATAATCTCGAAAAAGAAGGGTACGCTGTGTTAACTGCAAATAATGGAAATGAAGCCATTGAGACAGCAAAAAAGGATGTTCCCGATTTAATTGTCCTAGATGTAATGATGCCGGGGATAGATGGTGTTGAAGTTTGCAGGCAGCTAAGGGAAATGCCACAATTTACAACTACTTTAATCATTTTTTTAACTGCAAGAAGCGAAGATTATTCGGAAATTGTCGGTTTTGATGTAGGCGCGGATGATTATGTTTCAAAGCCAATCAGGCCCAGGGCGCTTCTAGCTCGGATTAAATCACTATTGAAAAGAAAACGAAACCTTAATGATCAAGAGGATAAAATTGTTGTAGGAGATATAACGATAGATAATGAAAGAAGATTGATTGAGAAGGGAAATGAAGTAATACAATTACCAAAGAAACAATTTGAATTGCTGATACTATTGGCTTCAAAACCTGAGAAATTTTTTACCAGACAAGAAATATATTTAAAAATATGGGGCAGCAACGTACTGGTAAGCGAACGCACTCTGGATGTTCATATCAGGAAACTACGTGAAAAAATCGGGGAAGAGCATATCAAAACAATCAAGGGTGTCGGCTACGCATTTGGACTTTAACTGTTTGAGTCGTCTTAAAAAAAGTTTACAGGTTAATGAATAAATCATGGTATAATTTTACAATTAAAAATTAATCCTGCAACAGCTTTACTTTTTCTGCCCATTTTTACATTTTTTTGTGTAAACCTGTTTTAGGACAAGACATTGTTGCTCAGGATACAGGTTTGATAATATGTTTTCACAACAGGGTGCAATTTCAAAATTATAGTGGTGCAATTTCAAAGTACATGTGGTGAAATATCACAGAGTCTTGCAGGAAGAGTTGCAATTTTTAGACTATTCCCATTTGACTTTCAGGAAATGAAAGGAAGCAATATCTTGCATGAGGATTATTTAACAAATCTTGTAACAGGTTTTTATCCTGCTATTTACGACAGAGTCATTACAGCATCAACCTATTATTCCAATTATATTCAAACATATATACAGCGTGATGTAAGTGAATTAATTGAAATAAGAAATCAAAGTCAATTCAAAAGATTTATTGGAATTCTGGCAACAAGAGCCGGACAATTATTAAATATGAATGCAATAGCAAATGAAAGTGGAATTTCACAACCAACGGTTAAATCGTGGCTATCTGCATTAGAGAGCAGCTACATCATTTTTTTGCTTCAACCCTATCATGAAAACTTTGGAAAAAGATTAGTAAAAGCGCCAAAATTGTATTTCTATGATACAGGGCTTTTGTCACATTTGCTCCGAATAAAAGCTCCACAGGAACTTTATACCCATGCTATTAAAGAAAACCTATTTGAAAATATGATTGTTGCAGAACTGCTTAAACGAATGCACCATAAGAATGAAATATTTGATATTTGGTTTTGGCGAGACTCAAAAGGGAATGAAGTCGATCTGCTTTACTACATTTCTCAATCTCTTTATATCACTGAAATTAAAGCTAATCAAACCATAATGCAAAATCAGTTTAAAGGGCTATTGTATTATGAAAATTATGTAAATCAAATAGATATAATTAAGCAACTTGTTTATGCAGGAGAGGAAAATCAAGAAAGAAAACAGGGAAAAGTAATTGCCTGGAAAAATGAGCTAATATGACAAAAGCCGCTGAAAATCAACGGCTTTGTTCCTGGTAGCCCCGACAGGGATCGAACCTGTATCTAAGGTTTAGGAAACCTCCATTCTATCCATTGAACTACGGGGCCTAAAACGGGGCAAAAATAACATTTTTGAAAAAATAACAAGATTTTACGGCAACACTCATTCCCCTTTCCCTTTCCCCGGCTGTTTTATTTGTTTATTTCATCTTTACCGATGTTATACAACAATGTTTTTGGCTTATCATTGAAAAATTTATTTTATGAAAAAATATGTGTTAATCCTTGTTTTGTCGGCCACA
>CAZVAY010000217.1:2858-5126 GCA_964625265.1 uncultured Sphingobacteriales bacterium
TTGAAAAATTTATTTTATGAAAAAATATGTGTTAATCCTTGTTTTGTCGGCCACAGGCCTGCTTTTCCAAAATTGTGGTAACTATAATGACATGGCCGCTGACATTGTCGGTACCTGGACCTGGACCTATGCTGTTGACGGTGATGGCAACGACATTCTCCAGACATACGATTACAAAACCGCCACCTTTGATGCAGACGGCAATTATTCGTTTGATGCAAATCAATATCTGCATACCGGCACCTATGAAATTGTTGATGACAAATACCTGCGCCTTGACGGTAGTAACGATTGGGAAATTTTGACCCTGACCAAAAGCACGCTTGAGTTGAAAAATACACAGCCGGACGGCTATGAGTGGCATTTTAGCAAGTGACGGAAACTGGAATAAGCTGTTAATTGGTCTTTACCCGCAGGTGTAAACCACATTCCCTTGTATCCGGGTTTTCCCACCACCAGCGTCCGTTGCGGGGGTCTTCGCCTTTTTCGACAGCGCGTGTACAAGGGGCACATCCAATACTGGGGTAGCCTTTATCATGTAATATATTGTAGGGAACTTTATTAATGTGGAGGTAATCCCACACTTCTTTCTCGGACCAGTTAATGAGAGGGTTGAATTTGATCATCTGGTGGTCATCATCCCATTCAAACATTTTCATATCATTCCTGGTAATGCTTTGATCCCTGCGGATACCGGTAACCCACACTTCATAACCATCCAGCGCCCTGTATAAAGGGGCTATTTTCCTTATTTTGCAGCATAATTTACGGTTTTCGATACTGTCGTAAAAAAGGTTGATCCCTTTCTCGTTAACCATTTCCTCCACCTCATTCCAATCTGGAAATAAGATGTCCACCCTGATGTCATATCTTAACCTGGTATTGTTCAGCACATCATAAGTTTCGTAAAACATCCTGCCGGTATCAAGGGTAAAAAACCTGAGATGTGAAGCTTTTCCTGTTTTCCAGATTAAATGTGTTAATAGCTGGTCTTCGGCACCCAGACTGGTGGAAAAAGCAATCTGATCTGCGTACTTGTCGAGTACATAATGCAATGCCTCATCGGCTGATTTGTTTTCAAATTTCTCATTCAGGACTTGGATCTGGTTATTCATGATTTTGGATTTTGGCGTTATTACGATATGGTTGATCCGGGGTTAACCGGGTTGGCTGGTTGCAGAAATTCCAGTTTTCCGTCTGTATTGGAAATCATCAATATCATACCCTGCGATTCAATACCCCTGATCTTTCGGGGCTTCAGGTTAGCCAAATAGGCTGCTTGCCTGCCCGTGATCTTGTCCGGGTCAAACTCATGGGCTATGCCCGAAATGATGGTGCGTTGTTCCATTCCCAGGTCGATCGTTAATTTGAGAAGTTTGTCAGTTTTCGGAACCCTTTCAGCCTCCAGAATGGTGACAATACGGATATCCATTTTAATAAATTCATCGTAGGTAATTTCATCTTTCAGGGTTTCGTATTCAATTCCTGTTGTTTCACTTTGGGAGGCATTACGTAGTTTCCCCACCTGGTATTCGATTTCTTTATCGTCAATTTTGTCGAACAGCAAATCGGCTTTGTTAATATTTTGGCCAACTTTCACGAGTTGTGCATCACCTATGCTATCCCAGTGATATTCTTCTCTGTTGAGATTTAGAAGCTTTAAGACCTTATCAGAGGTAAACGGCAGGAAAGGAGCGGATAACAGGGCCAGGTTTCCTGCTATTTGCAGGCAGTTGTTCAGAATACCGGCCACAGCCTCTTTATCTGTTTTTATGAGATGCCAGGGTTCCGAATCGGCCAGGTACTTATTGCCTATCCGGGCCAGGCTCATCATTTCTGCCAGCGCTTCCCGGAATTTGTAATGGTCCAGCGCCTGTGCTACCCTGTTTTTGTAACCGGATAAATCCATTTCTTCCAGATCGGAAGCCCGTGTTGCAGCAGGTACTATCCCTTCAAAATATTTATGCGTGAGCACAACTACCCGGTTGATAAAATTACCATAGATAGCTACCAGTTCGTTGTTGTTTTTAGCCTGAAAATCTTTCCAGGTGAAGTCATTGTCTTTGGTCTCTGGGGCGTTGGCGGTCAGGACATACCGGAGAACATCCTGCTTGTCCTTGAATTCTTCCAGGTATTCGTGCAACCAGACTGCCCAGTTTTTTGAAGTGGATATTTTATCACCCTCCAGGTTCATAAATTCATTGGCAGGTACATTGTCGGGCATGATATAGCTTTCTTCGGCATGCAACCTTGCAGGGGAAAAAATAA
>CAZVAY010000218.1:0-5066 GCA_964625265.1 uncultured Sphingobacteriales bacterium
TGGATATGCCGACATCTTTTACAGAAATACCCGTGTTTCGGGAGTTATCCCGCAAATATCCGTGATCATGGGGCCTTGTGCCGGTGGTGCAGTTTACTCCCCTGCTATTACCGATTTTATCATGATGGTCGATCAAACCTCACACATGTTTGTTACCGGCCCGAATGTAGTCAAAACAGTTACACACGAAGAAGTCAGCATGGCCGACCTGGGCGGAGCATCAACACATGCCTCCAAATCGGGGGTTTCGCATGTAACCTGTTCCAACGAAGTGGAAGCTATTGACAATATCAAAAAGCTTTTGAGCTATATACCACAGAATTGCGAGGAAGACCCTCCTGAAATAAGCTATCAATCCGATAGTGATGAAATAATCCCTGATCTGGACGACATTATTCCTCCCACCTCATCTCAGCCTTATGATATAAAAGAGGTGATTGAAAAGGTAACGGACGAGGGATCATTCTTTGAGATCCATAAAGATTATGCTGAGAATATTGTTGTTGGGTTTGCGCGGCTCTCTGGTAAAAGCATTGGTATTGTTGCCAATCAACCAGCCTTCCTTGCAGGAGTTCTTGACATCAATTCATCCAAGAAGGGAGCCCGTTTTGTCAGGTTTTGCGATTCGTTTAATATTCCACTCCTGGTGTTTGTTGATGTCCCTGGATTTTTACCCGGAACCGATCAGGAATGGAACGGCATTATTACCAACGGGGCAAAATTGCTATACGCTTTTTCAGAAGCCACTGTTCCCCGCGTTACGGTTATTACCCGAAAAGCCTACGGAGGCGCCTATGATGTGATGAACTCCAAACATATTGGTGCCGACCTCAACTTTGCATGGCCTTCAGCCGAGATTGCAGTGATGGGGCCAAAAGGCGCAGCCGAGATCATTTTCAAAAAAGAGATTGCCGAAGCTGACGACCCGGCCTCTAAACTGAAAGAAAAGGAACAGGAATATACCGAAATGTTTGCCAACCCCGACAGGGCTGCCGCTTACGGTTACATTGACGAGGTCATCAAGCCAAGCGAAACAAGGATCAGGCTTATCAGGGCATTTGCTTCTCTGGCGAATAAAGTGGACACACTACCGAAGAAAAAACACGGGAATATCCCCTTGTAGTTATTCGTCATTGCCTTATTAGCTCCTTATACCGGAAACAATGCACCAGATGGTCGTTTACAATGCCGGCAGCCTGCATATAGGCATAGCAAATGGTGGGGCCACAAAATTTAAACCCCCGCCTGATTAATTCCTTACTCATCTTTTCCGAAACTTCTGTCTTTGCCGGCAATTGTGATGTATGATCCCATCTGTTATGCAGGGTTTTATAATCCGTAAACTGCCAGATAAATTTATCGAACGACCCGAACTCTTTTTGAACCTCAAGAAACCTGCGGGCGTTATGGATGGTAGCTGATATTTTAGCCTTATTCCTGATGATAGCAGGATCTTCCCTTAACCTGAGTACATCTTTTTCCGAAAATGCTCCAACAATATCGGGGTCAAAACCCGCAAAAGCCTGCCTGAACCCCTCCCTTTTTTTTAGTACAATCTGCCAGCTTAGCCCCGCCTGGAAAGCGTCCAGAACAAGGAACTCAAAATGTTTTTTATCATCGTGAACAGGAACGCCCCATTCCTCGTTATGGTAGCTGACCATCAGTGGATCATTACCGGGCCAATTGCAAGCCGATTCTCCTTGTTGCATATAATTATTTACTTTTGAGCAGATAAATGTATCCACGCATGACTGAAAATTTCAAAGTTAAGGGATCGGAAGTAATTGCAACCATAAAAAGACTGATCAAAGAAGGGAATGTCAGGCAGGTCGTGGTTAAAAATTCAACCGGAAAGAAAATATTTGAAATTCCCGTCAATGCAGGGCTAATAGGCATTGCTTTAACCGGGATCGTTGCGGCATTGGCCTATATAATCATTGTATCGGCTGACTATTCAATTGAAGTGGTAAGAAAAGACACAACCTAAATGGCAACGAGATGAAATTAGATTATTCAGATAAAAAAATTGCCATAGCAGAAGACAATAAAGACAGCCTGACGTTTATGGAAATTGTGTTGAATAAGACAGGGGCATCTATATTTCCTGTAACAAACGGCATTGAATTAATTGAATTGTTAAAATCAGAACCCGGTATCGACCTGGTATTCCTCGATATAAAAATGCCTGAAATGGACGGCCTTGAAGCCTGTGGTATTATCAGGGGAGAAAGTAACGATATACCTCTTGTTGCAGCTACAGCCTATGCCGGCACCCACGAAATTCAAAAAATGATTGAAGCCGGTATAACGGACATTTTGGTCAAGCCTTTTGTTCCCAAATCAGTTTACGAGATTATGGATAAGTACTTTGACCGGAACAATAAATAAAATTTACTGACGCCCTACACTAATCCAACTCAATCATGAGTTGGTCTTTGGTAACAATATCTCCTTCCTTTACCAGTAGTTTTTTGATCTTCCCACCAAATGGCGATTTAACCACGTTACTCATCTTCATGGCTTCAAGGATCAACAGGTTTTGCCCTTTCCGTACGGTCTTCCCCTTTTTGATATAGATTTTTTTTATTGTACCGGGGATAAATGCCGTAATTTTATTGGGATCAGGCGGAACATATTTTTTCCTTTTCTCAAATTTCCTGGTCAGCAGGGTTTTATATTTGGCAACATGGACAACAAAAGTTTTGAAATGCAATTGTTCTTCCTTATTTTTCTCTAATTCTATTGCTGTCTTACCAACTGATTTTTCTTCCTTTTTACTTTGTACCATAAGTGTTCAATTTTAAAAAGGTGGGATACCATGTTTTTTGGGAGTAATATGCTCTGACTTATTGTGGGCAATTTCAAGTGCATGGATAACAAACTTACGTGTATCGTCAGGTTCGATGACAGCATCTACATAACCAAATGCAGCAGCCACATAGGGATTGGCAAATTTATTTTTGTATTCTTTGATCTTTTGCTGGCGAACTTTTTCAGGATCATCCGCTTCAGAGATTTCCTTCCGGAAAATGATATTGGCAGCACCTTCAGGCCCCATCACTGCAATTTCAGCAGTGGGCCAGGCAAATACAAAATCAGCTCTCAGGTGGTTGGAGCACATGGCAATATAACCTCCTCCATAAGCTTTGCGCGTAATCAGGGTAATTTTGGGTACCGTGGCCTCGCTATAGGCATAAAGGACTTTGGCACCATGCCTGATCACACCGGCATGTTCCTGGTCAACACCAGGTAAATAACCCGGTAGGTCGACAAGCGTTACCAGGGGAATGTTAAAGGCATCGCAATATCGGATAAAACGGGCAGCTTTATCGGATGAGTCAACGTCAAGTACACCGGCCAGCACGAGTGGCTGGTTGGCTACAAAACCTACTGTTTCACCCCCCATCCGGCCAAAACCTATGACTATATTGGCAGCAAATAATTCCTGGATCTCAAGGAAATCGGAGTCATCACAAACAGCCCTGATAATATCCCTGACATCATAAGGCTGACGAGGGTTACTGGGAAATATTTTTTCAATCTTATATTGCCTTGTTTTGGGTGATTTCTTGATAAATGGTTCGGCCTTTTTGCTGTTGTTCCAGGGAATAAAACTGCAAAGTTTTTTGATCTGATCGAAACATTCCTTTTCACTTTCGGCATAAAAATGAGCATTACCGGTGATCTCCGCATGAACGCGTGCGCCACCCAGATCTTCCATAGATATTTCCTCACCCAGAACAGTTTTAATAACCTCAGGCCCTGTAATGAACATCTTGGAAATTTTGTCAACAACAAAAACATAGTCTGTTAAGGCAGGCGAATAAACAGCTCCCCCGGCACAGGGGCCGAGAATAACAGAAATCTGGGGGATAACACCTGATGCTTTGGTGTTTCTGTAGAATATTTCACCATAGCCTGCCAGGCTGTTGACACCTTCCTGGATACGTGCACCACCGGAGTCGTTGATCCCGATCAAAGGCACTTTCAGTTTCAGTGCATGATCCATGATCTTGGTGATCTTCTTGGCATGCATATAACCTAGGGATCCGCCTGCAACGGTAAAATCCTGGGCATAAATGCAAACCGGGTATCCGTAAATGGTTCCCGTTCCGGTGATCACCCCATCCCCGGGCAGGTATTTTTTGTCCATATCAAAATCTTTTGCGGCATGTTCCACAAAAAGATCATATTCGTGAAAAGAGTTGGGGTCAAGCAATGCCAGTATCCGCTCACGGGCTGTCATTTTACCGCCAGACTTCTGCTTTTGAACCGCTTTTTCACCTCCTCCTTCGCTGGCTCCTTTGATCCTTTTCTGTAAATCCTTCGTTTTCGATCTGATTGACATATTTTTGATTTTGGTTAACTACTTATTTGCTTTAGTTCAATTTTAAGTACAACAAAAATAAATGAATATTAATGGACTGCCATATTTATTCAGATGATAGAAGGGTTGACCCTGATGGATAGCCATTAATACTCAATCGTTCAATTTTGTTACCTGATATTTTTATGAAAGATACAATAAAATGCCAAAACAACAATATTAGTTCAGCATTTCTGCCGGCATCTTTCCAAAATTCTTCCTGATCCAGTAATGAAATCCATGCAACCCTGAACCATCAAAAAACATCATTGGGCACAATCCATGCACATATTTTATATTTTTTGCTTTGCACATGTCAATAGCTGTATCTGTTGCAGCTCCGTTTCCGGCACCTTTTATCATCCAAATTCTCTTAATACCGGCCAGGGCACACTCTTCAACCACCTGATCGGTATAACCGGGTGATGTAGCTATGATCACACTGTCCACATCGGCAGGCAGTGCAACTACAGATTGATAGCATTTTCTACCTTCGATTTCTTCTACATGAGGATTTAGTGGAAACACCTCATAACCTTTTTTCTCAAGCCCTATCAACAAGTGGTTCCCAAATTTTTTTGAATCCCTGGAAACACCAGCAATGGCAATCTTTTTTGAATCAACAAATTCCTGAATAGTTTTTTCCATATCATTCATTTTTATATTTTGCATTTCAAAACAAAGCTGGACAAAATTATTT
>CAZVAY010000219.1:0-5054 GCA_964625265.1 uncultured Sphingobacteriales bacterium
TGGTTTGACCAGAATAAATCGGGATAAGGTGAAAGATCAATAATATGGCAACGTACAAGAGGAGTTGCATTATAAGGAGGGGAACATGCAAATGATCCCTGAAAATTTGAATAAAAATAATTCACCGTATCAACCACATGATCCACAAAATCAGAACATACATAGCTTGCTTTAAGAGGGCCAAAATAATTACTGACTATTTCGTGATGAAAAGCTATTCCTTCTGGTATTTGATTATTCGATGTGTCGGGGCAATTACATATTGCATTAAAACTCCACTCCTGTATCATAATATCCACATAGTTGTTTGCAAAGTGGTTGTGGTATGCCCTGATAATGCCACCGCTATAAAACACATCCCGCCAGTTGCCTTGTCTTTTACCTGCATAGATGCCGATATTGGCTCCTGTGAGACTGGAGTGTTTAATCTCAACGACACCTTGAGAACCCATTGTATCATCACTACATCCATCAATATTTCCCTGTACCTCAATACCTTCCCAGTCGCAACTGCCAATACAGGAAGAATCTATCAACAACCTTGCACCTCGTTCAACGATAATTTTTGAGCAATTACGCATGATGAAATTTACATGGTGTAACTTAAGCGTAAACCCCTGTGCAATGATGAGGTCGGCATCAATAACCTTTGTAACATTGCTGAATGTATAGGACTTTGCTGTCATATCTCCCAGTGGAAATATTACCGGTGTCGAATAATCAGCAGGCAACTGATTCAGTGAATCAACATTCAGGAAATTACAAAAACGAGTATTATTTTGTCCGTAGTTTGGTGATACAATGGAAAACACAAAGGCAATTACAATCAATACAGAAAGGGCTACTCTCTTGAATGCTGTTTTTTCTTTCATCTTGAATTTTTTTAAAATTACCAACTATCTATTTATACCTTTCCAAATATAGTAAATAATATGATATATCCAAATTATTTTTGGTAGTTTCTTCTTCCAAACATTGAAAAAAACTTGAGAGGGTGGTATCAATATTAGGATATGTGGATATTGGTAATCCTTTTTTATTGTTTTCTGAGGCCAACCGGGCTATCCCGGAACAAGAAAAATACAGGATGTTATTTTTCAACCCTCAGCACACAATTGTTCCCACAATATATTTTTCAGGGTCTTAATGCCCTTTCCGCTGACGGAGGAAATAAATACCCGGTGAATATCGGGAAGGTCTTTTTTTAGCTCGTCCATCAATTCTTCGTCCAGTATATCGGCTTTGGTAATGGCAAGTACCCTTCGTTTTGAGAGGAGGGATGGGTTGTACCTGGCAAGCTCTTCCAGCAGGGTATTATACTGGTTTTGGATATCGAGGTGTTCGGCAGAGACCATGAACAACAAAACGGCATTGCGTTCGATATGCCTGAGAAACTTCAGGCCGAGGCCTTTTCCTTCGGCAGCGCCTTCAATAATGCCGGGTATATCGGCCATAACAAAGGAGAGGTCACCCTGGTATTTGACCACTCCTACATTGGGCGTTAGTGTGGTAAATGGATAATCGGCAATTTTGGGAGTGGCAGCAGACAGGGTTGACAACAGGGTGGATTTGCCGGCATTGGGAAAACCGACCAGACCTACATCGGCCAGTATTTTCAATTCAAAAATTACTTCTTCTTCCTGGCAGGGAATGCCGGGTTGTGCATAGCGGGGTGTCTGGTTGGTCGGTGATTTAAAATGAAAATTCCCCAGGCCGCCTTTTCCGCCCTCCAGGATAATTTTTGTTTCACCGTCTTCGGTAATCTCGGTCAGGACCGTTCCGTCAGAAGCTCTCCGGGCAATAGTTCCCAGGGGTACATCCAGGATGATGTCTTTTCCGTCAGCACCGGTTTTCAGGTCTTTTCCTCCGGGTTCACCATTAGAAGCATAAATGTGTTTCCGGTAGCGGAGATGGAGCAATGTCCAGATATTGTGGTTACCACGCAATTTAATATGCCCGCCCCGGCCACCATCGCCACCTGCAGGGCCTCCTTTGGAAGTAAACTTATCCCTGTGAAAATAGACCTTCCCGGGCCCGCCATTGCCTGAACGGCAGTAAATTTTTATCTGGTCGATAAAAGATTGTTCAGCCATGGTTAAAGTTTTGATCCATAACCCCTGTGATCCTTTCGAAAACTTCTTCTACTGTGCCCATACCATTTAACTCATAAAGGATGCCTTTTTCCATAAAATAGGAAACCAGCACCCTTGTTTTATCTTTGTATTCAACAATACGCCTGCGGATAATATCTTCATTTTTATCATCCAGCCTGTTTTCAACACGGGCACGGTAACTCAGCCTTTTGATAATTTCCGATTCGTCAATCAGTAATTTCAGCACCAGGTCGATTCCGGAACCTGCTTTGTCAAGCATTTGTTCCAGCACATGAACCTGGCCGATTGTCCGGGGATAGCCATCAAATAAAAACCCATTTCCATCAACATTGTTTAGAATGTGTTTTTCAATCAACCTGTTAACGACTTCATCGGGTACCAGTTCACCTGCCTGGATGATCGATTTGCATTCAAGCCCAATAGGTGTGCCGTTAGCGATTTCAGAACGAAGCAATTCACCTGTTGATAAATGGAAGATATTATATTTTTTTCTTATAAGTTCAGCCTGAGTGCCTTTTCCGCATCCTGGCGGCCCGAAGATGATAGTGTTGATCATATACGCATATTTTGACGGTAAAAATAAGTAAAATGTTATTAATGCATTAAAGAAAAAATTTGGAAACAATTCCCTGAATTTATACCTATCTTCATGCAAGCGAAAAATGTTTTTATATGTTGAATAAAGGCGGGAAACAGTGTGATTTTCACAAATTTTAAAGAAATGTTTGCATTTTGTTTAAAATATTATATTTGCGCAAAATTAAAGAAGGGCATTTTATGTATTGGACACTGGAATTAGCATCGTATTTAATTGATGCACCCTGGCCTGCCACCAAGGATGAACTGATTGATTATGCAATCAGGACGGGTGCACCTCTTGAGTTGGTGGAGAACCTCCAGGAACTGGAAGACGATGGCGACCCTTATGAAAGTATTGACGAGATATGGCCTGATTACCCCACTCATGATGAGTTCTTTTTTAACGAAGACGAATACTGACACGGTATTATGACCCGGTAATCAAAGTTCTGAATAGTATCATAAAAGGTCAGTTATAGATTAACATCCTGTTTTAAAAAGCAGATAATTATAACCATAGGATCCCTGCCTGGGTTTCCCCTTGATTAATAGAAAAGATTAATAATATTCAGCAGTTTTATTAAATTTGTCAATAGAACTCTAAATATTAAATCAATTAACATGAAAAAGCTAGTACTTGTCAGGCATGGTGAAAGCGAATGGAATAAACAAAACCGCTTTACAGGCTGGGTGGATGTTGACCTGAGCGAAAAAGGTATCAGGGAGGCACATAATGCCGGCTGCGCCCTGAAAGACAATAATTATCAGTTTGATATAGCATATACTTCCGTGTTAAAAAGGGCTATCCGCACCCTGTGGGCTATCCTGGATGAAACCGATCAGATGTGGATACCGGTGGTTCGTAACTGGCGGCTGAACGAAAGGCACTATGGCGGGCTGACAGGACTGGATAAAGTGGAAACAGTAAAAAAACATGGGGAAGAGCAGGTAATGAAATGGAGGCGCGGATTTTCTGTATTACCTCCTCCCATGACTACCGATCATGCATATTATGCTGGCCGCGACCGGATGTATGCCAACATGAAGCCGGGTGAATTTCCCCTTACCGAGTCACTGGAAAAAACCATCATCCGCCTGAAACCCTACTGGGATGATGTGATATCAAAAGATATTTTAAAAGGTAAAAAAGTCCTGATTGCTGCCCATGGAAACAGCCTGAGGGCTATTATTAAAATGCTGGAGAATATGCCGGAAGACGAGATTATGGGCCTGAATGTCCCAACGGGTATTCCCCTGGTTTACGAGCTGGATGATAACCTGAAGCCCCTGAAGCATTATTACCTGGGTGATCCTGATGAAATTGCCAAAGCCATCAACTCGGTAAAAAATCAAACCAAAGCTAAATAAAGAACCGGGCCGAAACGAACCTGTCTTTTTTGTTAATATCCCGATGAAGGGAAACCTCAGTGAATCCCGCTTTTTGTATCAACGTACAGATTTGTTTGCCATATTTTTCATTGATTTCAACTACCAGGTATCCGCCTTTACTGAGTTTTTCAACTGCGAGAGAGCAGATAGCCCTGTAAAATACCAAAGAGTCGTCATCGGGGACAAACAGGGCTTGCCCAGGCTCAAAATCAGTCACATTTTCTTTCATCAAACCTTTTTCCGATTCCGTCACATAAGGTGGGTTGCTAACGATCAGGTCTAATGAAGATGGAATGCTTTCCAGCTCAGTGTCATTCAATATATCAGCGGTAAAGCAATTAATTTCCTGTTTGTAAATCCTTGCATTTTCCCTGGCGAGAGCCAATGCATCTTCGGAGATATCACAGGCATAGACATGACTTTCGGGGATCAACGATTTTAATGCCAGGGCGATGCATCCGCTTCCGGTGCCGATATCAAAAATCACCGGATTGTTCAGGTGTTGTTGGCTGCAGAATGCCACCATCTCTTCCGTTTCAGGCCTGGGAATCAAAACAGCAGGGTTTACTTTAAGTTTTAAACCCATAAAAAATGCATGGCCGAGAATGTATTCAAGAGGTTCGTTCTGAAGTGCCCGTTTCAGGTAACCCGATAATTCATTCTGCCTGTGTTTGGAAACCTCAACACTTCTACCTTCTGTAAAGATGTCCACTTTTTTTATTCCAAAACAATATTCAACCAATCGTGTTGCAATAGCCTCACTTTCCGTTTGGCTGAATATTTTTGACAGGCTTAAAACCGAATCCAGGTATAACTCAAACAAATTCATCCGATAAACTCTCAAAGATGTTCGTTATCTTTGCAATGCAAACAAAATTACCACAAATCCTTGGATCCCCGAATATTCATGCAGCGCTGCCTTGACCTTGCCGGTCTCGGATCTCCTCGGGGTTTGCCCAACCCGGACCAAAA
>CAZVAY010000220.1:0-5011 GCA_964625265.1 uncultured Sphingobacteriales bacterium
TAGGCACCAGAAAGGATTATCATTATTAAATGTATACGGTAGTTCTTCAGGTACTTTGTGAACATGAAATCAAAGAACGATGCAAGGAATATCAGGCACATGAGGATAAAAACAATAAGCCTGACCGGAATTTCTTTGTGTTCCTGAAGCCCTGTCCGCAACATGTTTTGAAGGAAAGCCGTGATATAAAATGCTTCATCGTCCGTTAACTCATGGTCTTTTAATACCCCTTTCATTTTATCAGACTTTGGGTTAACGATAAGATCGGAGATATTTCCCTTGTTCCTTTGAGAAAATGTTGAGGCAATGTCAAAAGCTGAAGGATTCCAGTTCAGAGTATCAATTATATAAGTGTTATGGCAGGTTACACAAGCCGGTGCATTGTTAATAAACTTAACCTTGCCTTCAAACAGTTTCTTGCCTTTTTCTATTTCTTCATCGGTTACCCTTGCAGATAGCATCTTTTTATCATAGTCGAGTACCTGTTCCAACTTTTTTTCGATTGCATCCAGCCTTTCATCATAACTTCCTGAAGGCGGACCTTCGTTTTCGATTGCGGAAATGTTATTATCCTGTTTGGAGCCGTCAGAAACCGGTTCAACACCACCGGCTTTCGCTACCGGTTTGGGAACTTCTTTATTAAAGCTTTTTATATAGGCAATGATGAGCCCGATTTCATCATCCGTGATATCCTGGTCAGGCATTTTCTTCTCTCCGAATTTTTTCCAAATTGCAACTGCCTCAACATCACCCGAACTAATCATCGTTTTTGAGGAACGGATAAAAGAAATCAGCCAGGCTTCTTTTCGCTTTGTCTCCACACCCAATAAATCGGGGCCCCTCATGTCACCCTCACCAATGGAATGGCAGTCTGCACATAAATCATCAAACAAGGTGGCTCCGTCATTTTGGGCAAAGATGTAACACCCTATGCCGATAGGGTTAGCCAGTAAAAAGAAGAAGAGAATTTTAATAATCCGGTTTTTCATGCATCTGAATAAAGTAGATGAATAAAATTTTTATTGAATTTTTCCATTTCATTATACTACTTGGAAAATGTTCTGATGTACAGGGTTACTTTCCATATTTCCTCAGGAGTCAGGTCTTTACTATATGATGCCATATCATTTCTCCCTGTATTGATTTTCCAAAAAAGGGCGCCATCAGTTTGTTCTGAAAGTGATGCTTGCCTGAAATCAGGGGGTTTGATGGTCAAATCTTCTGATTCAACACCTTTGCCATCACCCAGTTTTCCATGGCACGACCTACAGTTTCTCCTGTAAATGTTCATTCCTTCTGCAATAGTTGTTTCGTTTGAAACAATAGGGTTAGCAATTTTACTTGCATCATCCGGGGCAATCCATTTTGTTGTATCCTGGCCTTGGGTACTAATATCCGTTACCAGGTAACTTCTCGTTTGTTGTCCTCCAAAGACTGAAACAACCACAACGAGGATAAATAAATTAAGTAAAGTTAGTTTAATCGTTTTCATAATATTAATATTTTAAACATAAATGTTAATTAACTTTTTTAGCTTTCATTCTAAAACCGCCACCTCCTGGCGATATTAAACCCAAGCTGAAATTCACCTTGAAACATATTGTTGGTGTTTTCAACCATATCAAATTGGTTAATTATTGAAGTTGCATTTGTAATAAATATCTGGAAAACATGGCCTCTCGTGGCAATTTCATAGCCAAGGCCGTAGGTTGGCAGGGTCTGTTTCCCGTTGCCAAAATCTGCTACAGTTAAAGGTTGGTGAACCTCAAAAAGGATAGATCCCTGTGGGCTTACGTTAAACCTTCCCCCAAATTGAATCCCAAAATTCAGGTGCCTTACATCTTTCCCGCCAATCGTATCAACCAGGTTGAAATGAGACAAACAAGGCCCTAATTGAAGCGATAGTTTTTTGTTGAATTTCCGGGCAATTAACAACTGGTGAAAGTATGAAAGTTTATTGACAAATCTCGCATCCTCCCCTTTAAGTGTATTGATTGTTGTGTTCCCCAAATATACAACAGAGACAGGTATACTATTACTCACTGTTTGCTGAAGTATTTTATACTTCCAGTTGAAATCATACAAATATTTATTTTTTGTAGCGCCTAACCCAACCGTTAATTTATCGCTTAGCGCATAATTCAACCCAACCCTGATATTGGAAACACCCAAAATACCAAATAAATCGAAGTTATTTTCAGACTTGAATCCTTTATCAATACTTCCAAAACGATGCTGGATGGTAAATAGCAAAGTATTCTTTCTTAGCATTTCTACCGTCTGTGAATTTACCAGCAATGAATTCTCAAAAGTGTTTTTTACAGGTTTTTTACTTTTAGCTTCCTTTTCGGGTTTAACATCCTGCGAATAAGCTGTAAGAGTTGAAAGACTTAAAGCAAGGATGATAACCGGTAGTTGTATGCAACTGATTAAATTCATTATTTTTAAATATTTATTTTTCATTTGGGGCTCATTAATTGTTTTTGGCGCCTTCGGTAATCCATTGTAAGAAAAGGGCAATTTTAGCGCTCGGTAGAGATCCGGAAGGGGGCATGCCCCCGCCATTTAATTTTTTATACAACAAGCTTTGCTTAGGATTAATGGTATCAACATAGGGTGCATTAGGCCCGTCAGTGAGTAACTGGTCATAGGCAACATCAGAAGTAAAGGCAGGTTTTTGCGAGCCATTTTTGTGGCAGGCATTACAATTAGCCTCAAATATTGGTATAAGGTCATTTTGAAAGCTCACAGGTTCGGAAGGAAGGTCAGGTGCTACAACATAATTCTTTTCACATCCAAATAAGATCAGTAAGAATAAACAGGGAGCTAATATTTTTCTCATCGTAATGTCATCAATTATATGGTTATTATTTAGAGCATTCATTTTTTAATTATCAAAGTATAAAAAGAGCTCAATCTGTTTTCAAAACTGATGATTCTCCAGCCAATATAAAATACCGTATATTACTTAATCTTACCTTTAAACCTAAAAAATACCATGAAACACGTAGACGAGTTTTGGCGTTAATTGACTCTATAACAATCAGGCTAAGCCGTTAACTTTAAGTTAAATATCAGTAATAAAAAAGCTAATAAAAGTAATCGTTTAAAAATTTTACAGGAAATAAATGCATGTCACAAAATAGTAGGGTTTTCCTGATGCACGGAGACAAATGAAGGATTAGGTGCTCCCACTTCTGACTTTTAAAGTGCCGGGCTTAGGAATACCCCCGGTTAAAAGATATTGTTGGAAAAAACATATCAAACTTTTTCAATATTTTCAATCATACCATTAAAAATAATATAGCGAAAAGGGTAGGTCACAAGCCAGTAAAACCGGCCAAAAACACCTTTTGGCCTAAAAGTTAAAACCTGTGATAAAATGTTGTTCTTATCTATTCGGAATTCCAACCAGGCTTCACCGGGCAGCTTTAGCTCAGCGAAAAGCAGGAACCTGTAAATTTGTTTATCGGCAAGTAATACCCTCCAAAAATCCAGTGCGTCTCCGGCATGAATATCAGTAGTGCGTGTCCTGCCCCTTTTTAAGCCAACCCCACCGAATAATATGTCAATGAATCCGAGGAATTTCCACAACCAGTCGGAGTAGTACCAGCCTCTTTCTCCACCTATTGACCAGATGTTGTCGATCACCTTTTCCACATCATGAACAACAATCTGTTTTTTGTCTTTATAACAACCATATTCAGGAACTTCAATAAAATCAGCCAGGTTAGTACCAATTCGGGTACTGCTCAATGAATCCCTCCAGCTTGAAACAACCAGGTTTTGTTTTATCTGGCTAAAAGCCCTTTCAATGGCCGTTTTGTAGCTGATAGGGTGCAACTGCAGGATGTTTTCAATATCATTATTCCGGCAAACAACTTCTACCCTTAGGCTATTAATCAGGTTTACAACCAAAGGGTAAGAAACTGAACTGATAAAATACATCCACATAGAAGATGCCCTGGGTGTCATTAAGGGAAATGAACGTAAAGGCAAAACAATAAAATAGCGTTTTAATTTCCTGACTTCAGCATACTGGAGCAGCATATCTCTGTAAGTAAGTACCTCAGGGCCACCAATATCAAATGATCTATTAAAACACCGTTCATTGAAAAGTACCTGGCTTAAATAAGCTACCACATCACCAACTGCAATCGGTTGTATCCTGGTAAGTACCCATTTCGGGGTAATCAGGAAGGGTAGCTTTTCCACCAGGTCCCTGATAATTTCAAAGGATGAGCTCCCGGAACCAACAACAATCCCTGCCCTGAGTACAGTCAGCTTGAATTTCCTTTGGGACAATATAGTTTCAACATTCCTTCTTGATGAAAGGTGTTTAGAGAGTTTTACTTCGTTGCTTATCCCACTTAAGTAAACTACTTGCCTGACATTCGTATTTTCCATCGCTTTTGCGAAATTACCCGCAGCCAGCGCTTCCATCTTATCGAAATTCTTAATGGTAGAAGTCATGGAATGGATAAGGTAAAAAGCGGCTTCAATATCCTTTGGTATATTTTGCAGCGATTTTTCAACCAGAAAATCTGCTTCGATTATTTCTGTTTTATCGAGTAAACTCTCTTTGAGAAACAACCTGTTTTTATCCCTTACACAGCATACAACAGTATATCCCAGGTTGACCAGCACTGGGAGTAGCCTTTTTCCAATATAGCCTGTCACACCGGTTAAGAGAATTCTCATAAGTTCAATATGTTAAATGCTCGTTGTAGCATTGATTTGCATCCTGTCCAACCAAAGACAGTGAAAAAGCAATTTCATGAGATTTAAAAAGACCCCACTTAATTCCTTCAAAGAAAAACCCACACGTTTTGTAGCACAGTTGCCTTGATTTATGGACGTATGTAGTTGTAAAGAAGGTAATTATAGTTATTCGGAACAGGGGCATTTTTAGGGATTTTTTGTAATCAAAAAAAAGTTTATTTAAAAAAAAAAAAAAAAAAACACAAAAAACCATCACCACACAAAACAAACACAAAAAAAGAGAAATATA
>CAZVAY010000221.1:0-5005 GCA_964625265.1 uncultured Sphingobacteriales bacterium
TTGGTGTAGAATTGTGTGGTTATAGTGAACACCTCACCTGTGAGTACCGCGTTTTTCTCACAAAACAGATATTGATCCTTATGTTCGCTGACCTGAAAGACAATCCGGATACCCTGTTGGCAGAAATCCTTGATTTTCTCGGATTGCCCCCGTTCCGGTTTGATTTTGAGAAAAAAGCAGAAAACAAGGCTAACATTCCCAGATCAAAAGGGATAGCCAGGCTGGCCAATTCCCGGTTGGCCCGAAGCCTGAAAAGCAATTTGCCAAAAAATATCCAATCAGGACTTAAAAATCAGTTGTTCGAAAGCCCGGGGAAAGCCGGGATTACCCTATCGGAAACAGACAGAAAATACCTGCTTGGTTTATACAAAGAAGATATAAAGAAAACCGCAGAACTAACGGGAAAAGACCTGTCGCATTGGCTGGTTTGATCAGAATTCGTTTTTCCACATCATGGATTCAACAGGCTTGATAGTCCGGTTGGAGTATTTGGCATTTTTTACTTTGTTGTAAAGAAATTCCACAGAGCCTTCCACATGGAAAAAGAACAGGTTAGCAATGGGCATCCCCTGGTAAACCCTCACCGGCTGAACAACGCTGATCTCCAGCGTCCAGGTATTGTTGTGCCCAATGCTGCCCGGTGAACCATTTACCTGTATCCCCAACCTTGCAGCACTTGTATTGCCAAATAATGAAGGTACATGTAGTTTCGTCTCAATGTATTCTTCCGATACCCCCAGGTATATCACCCCGGGTTGTAATACATGGCCTTTTTTGGTAATGACAATTTCCTCCACCTCGTTGTGCTCACGTGCATCCAGTATCCTTGAGGGATAAACCAAAAGATATCGTCCCAGGTGAATATCATAAGAATTGGGCCCGACATATTTTTCCTCAAAAGGTTCAATCAGAATGTTCTTCTTGTTGATCTCGTCAATAATTTTTTGTCTGGTCAGTATCACTTTTTAGCTTTTTCATTCAAATGTACATGAATTTTTTTCGATTGTATTTAACCGGTTAAAGGTTATGAATTAATTATCAGGATGAAGCAACCTCCCTGGACAATATCAATCCTGTTTAATAACAAGGTTACTTTCATATTATTAACATACTAATAACCCTGTTCAAATTTGTTGTTATTTATATATTTGTCAATCATTAATTCTAAATACCCCTACATGAAAGATTTATTTAAAAGAATATTCATAGTCCTGTCCCTTTTTGCTGTAGTTGCTTTTTTTACCGGTTGTGGTGATGATGATGATGATGATACTACACCTCCTTCAGCCCAAGTAGTTCTTACTTTTGAACATTATTTTGACACCAATGCGGTTGAGTTTGACAAAATGCAATACACCAATGAAGCCGGCAACGACATGGAATTTACTGTTATCCAGTGGTTCATTTCCGATTTAACCCTGTATATGGACGATGGTTCGAAACAGGAGTTATCTGCCTGGACGTATTTTCATTATATCGACACAGACATTCCTTCTACGCTAACCTGGAATGTAGAAGATCCTGTTACACCCGGCAATGTTGAAAAAATTGAATTTATTTTCGGGATCCGTGGTGAAAAAAACACGCCTTACTCCATCGTTAATTATCCTGAAAATGCGATGTTCTGGCCATTTCATCTCGGAGGCAATTATGGGGGATACCATTACATGAAGATGAATGGGTTCTGGCTTGATAATTCGGTTCGCAAAGAGTTCCTGCTGCACCTCGGTGTCGGGCAGGAACAGGATTCAAACGGTGTGAGGCTCAAAGACAAAGATGGCAACTTTATTTTTGTTCAAAACTGGTTTACTGTTACCCTTCCTTCATCCTCCTTCACCATTGCCGACAAACAAACAAAAGAAATTGCCATCAGGATGAACATTGAAGAATGGCTAACAAACCCCCACACCTACGATTTTAAAGTCTGGGGGGGCGAAACCATGGAAAACCAGGCTGCCCTGAAAACATTAAAGGAAAACGGAAGCTCCGTATTTTCCATTGGACATATAAAGGATTTGTAAATTAAATTCTGAAAGCAATGAAAAAGCTACCGATATCATTATTTATTATTTTCTTATTAATCATTTCATTCACATTGTTACTGTCCTCCTGCGGTGATGATGATGACGATGACACAGATATTCAGTCCACGCCATATACCCTGGAAGATATCCCCATGTTCCCTACCGAATACAACATCCCTGCAGATAACCCAATGACTGTTGAAGGGATTAAATTAGGACGGTATCTTTACTACGATGGCAGGCTTTCAGGGCGTACAGATTGTGATTCACAAATGACCTGCGGCACCTGTCACCTTCAGGCAAGTGGTTTTGAAGCAGGTGTTGACCATCCCAAATTTACCGGTGGCCATACTTTCGGTATAACAGGTATTCCAACGCCACATGCTATGCTGGCCCATGTCAACCTGGTTTATAATAACACCGGCTACCTGTGGAATGGAATGATCTACGATGGAAATACCAACCTGGGGTTTCCCCCGTACGGAGTTCCTGCCGAACCACAGTATCACATGAAAAATATTGAATCGCTGATCTGGATGTCTATCATTGCGCCCCATGAATTTCATGGCAATCTTGAACTGACCCTCAACATGATCAAAAGTATCGATATTTACCCACCCATGTTTAAAGCAGCTTTTGGAACGGAAGAAATAACTATTGACCGGATCTCAAAAGCTATTGCCCAGTTTGTCCGAACCATCCGGTCTTATAATTCAAAATACCATAAATGGCTGCGGCATGAGGCCGGGGTTACCCTTACCCCACAGGAGCTGCACGGAATGGAAATGTTCATGTCAGAAAAAGCCGATTGCTTTCATTGCCACGGAACTATCCTGTTTACCACTAACCAGTTTTATAACAACGCCAAGGATAGTTGCTTTACCGGCCCCTGCCTCGACACCCGCGACCGCTATGCTGTAACGAAAGACCAAAGGGACTATGGGGCTTACAAAGCTCCTTCCCTGATCAACTGCGAACTCAACGGCCCCTATATGCATGACGGTAGGTTCAAAACCCTGCGCGAAGTTGTTGATTTTTACGCTTCAGGATTGAAATATACGGAAAATGCAGATCCACTGATGAAATTTGTCCAATATGGTGGAAACACACTTACTGAAGATGAAAAAGATGACCTGATCGCTTTTCTAAAAACCCTGACGGATCATGAACTTTTAAAGGATCCCCAGTTTAGCAAACCGGCAGACCTTGATACCGGTTGTCCCTGATTTGGATTTTAACAAAATTTCCGGTTGCAGACGGAGTTGTTATTTGTAAATTTGTATTTAAACTTCGATTTCTACCATGAAAACTATTGTATTATCCCTTCTGCTCCTCGCCCTGTTGTTTGCCCCGGGCTGCAAACCAGAGGATGAACCCAAGCCGCCCACACCCTACAAGCTGGAAGATATTGCGATGTTCCCTACCGCATACAATATCCCTGCTGACAACCCAATGACTGTTGAAGGAATAAAACTCGGCAGGTATCTTTACTACGATGGCAGGCTTTCAGGGCGTACAGAATGTGATTCCCAAATGACCTGCGCTACCTGTCACGTTCAGAAAAATGGCTTTGAGGCCGGCATTGACAATACCCGGTTTCCGGGAGGGCATCCTTTCGGGTTGACCGGCAAATATACCCCACATTACATGCTGCCACACATAAACCTGGTCTATAATTTCAATGGCTACGCCTGGAATGGTTCCATTCATTCACTGGAGGATATGGTCAAAATTGTCATTTTGCTCCCGGAAGAATTATACGGGGACTATGACAAAACAATTGAAATGATACAAAGTATTAGTATCTACCCACCTATGTTTGAAGCTGCATTCGGGTCAAAAGAAGTGACGATTGACCGCATTGCAAAAGCCATTGGCCAGTTTGTCAGGACTATCAGATCGTACAACTCAAAATACCATAAATGGCTGCGGCATGAGGCCGGGGTTACCCTTACCCAGCAGGAGTTGCACGGAATGGAAATGTTCATGTCGGAAAAAGCCGATTGCTTTCATTGTCACGGAACTGTTTTGTTTACCACAGACATTTTTTACAACAACGGTAAAGATTCCTGCTCATCCTGGCCCTGCAACGGGGATGAATACGACCGGTATTCCATTACTAAAAATGTGATGGATATTGGCTCGTACAAGGTACCCACCCTGATCAATTGCGAACTGAACGGGCCTTACATGCATGACGGCAGGTTCAAAACACTGCGCGAAGTAGTTGATTTTTATGCTGATAACCTAAGGCCTTCTAAGTTTGTCGATCCGCTGATGAAATATGCCAATTATGGTGGTAACCAATTAACCGAACAGGAAAAAGACGACCTGATTGCATTTTTAAAAACATTAACCGACCACGAAATTCTGAAAGACCCGCAATTCAGCAAGCCTGCCGACCTTGATACCGGTTGTCCTTAAAGTCCGTTACCTCTTTTTGACTTTATCCGGATTGGCTTTTATAAAGGCCTCCCAGGAATTCCCTTTTTGCCCGTTTGCACCCGGTAGGGGATGCTCAGTAGCATAATGATGGGTCAGGGCGACAGCAAGGCCGTCAGTGGCATCGAGGAAGCGGGGAATGTCCTCGAATTTAAATATACTTGACAGCATTCGTGCTACCTGTTCCTTTGACGCACTACCACTTCCGGTAATACTTTGTTTAATTTTTTTGGGAGCATATTCAAAAATAGGGATGTTCCGGTGTAATGCAGCAGAAATAGCAATCCCTTGTGCCCGTCCCAGTTTAAGCATCGACTGAACATTCTTTCCGAAAAACTGGGCTTCAATGGCAAATTCATCGGGTTTGTATTGTTCAATCAGGTAGAGGGTGCGCTCAAATATGGATTTCAGCCTCAGCATGTGGTCTTTGTATTTTGATAGCTGGATGGCTCCCAGGGTTTCGAGAATCAATTTTTTGCCTTCAATTCTGATCACCACGTATCACATAACCGTAGTGCGTGGGTCTGTGTCCAACTTTC
>CAZVAY010000222.1:0-5005 GCA_964625265.1 uncultured Sphingobacteriales bacterium
TTCGATTTCTCAGTCTGACTGAGACAGGGGCATGTGTTCCACTGACGTCTACAATTGCAGCACGAGACACGGGCTATGAAAATCATTGTCGGCACGGACGAACAAAGCGCGGCATGTTAATTATGGCCGGTACAACAAGCAACTGATCAGGCGGGCGCAATACAAGGAAAGAAGAACGGATAAATTCCTGAATCAAAACAACAATAAATGGAACACGACCTATACAAATAAAAACCTCAATACCAATATAGAAAACGGGGGTTTTAAAAATCCAAAAACTAAAAAGCCCAATAATAAAGCACTATTTAAAGCTGAGAAATACAAAGAGCCCAAAAGAAGGAAGGAAAATTACGGGTTGTGGTCGCCCGAAATGCAGAATTACCAGAGAAAACTGCCTGAAAAAAAGAAAAAAGTAGATGATACAGCCAAAAAGAAAGGTAAAGGAGTGAAAAAGATCAAGTAGACAGTGGCAGAATTATTGTTCGATTCCGGCTTCTTAAATCAACGACTATGGCAGCAAACAAAACCCTGAGAAATGACGGAGATGTAGTTTCTTTTTTAAACGGCATTGATAACGAACAAAAAAGAAAAGACTGCTTTAGGATAGTGGAACTCATGGAAGAAATATCGGGTTCCAAACCGGAAATGTGGGGCGATTCCATTGTAGGCTTTGGGAACTTCCGTTACAAGTATTCTTCAGGCCGCGAGGGAGACTGGTTCCTGACCGGGTTTTCACCACGAAAACAGAATATTACTCTTTACCTCATGAACGATTTCAGTCAATTCAAAGAAATACTTGACGGCATGGGGAAATATAAAACGGCCAAATCCTGCCTATACATAAAGAAACTGGCTGATGTGGACGAAAGCCGTATCAGAAAACTTATTGAATTGTCAGTTGACAATAAAGGTCTTTGCCGTACAGATTAGGGCAAACGTCATTTTGACTGGTATTTAAAGTAGGCATGGTGATTGACAAAACTTTTTCACCTTGTATATTTTACCGTTTTGGCTATATTAGCTAATTGTTATGAAAGTTGAAGAAATTTACAAATCCCTGAATAGAATTACCAAACTGGTAATGAAACGACAGCTCAGGGATGCCCTTGTCAGAATTACCCAATTGTTAAACAAATATCATCCTGGCGAGTATCAAAGTCTATTGGAAAAACATAGTGAAACTTATAAGTACCTGTTGGATTTTACTTTTAAAGGTGTTAACGACCCACAACGGGAGCAGGTTTATAATAACCTTAGGAGGGACCTTCTTCAACTGGCTGACCAGGTTGCAGGGTATGCTGTAGCTTGTGAGAGTACCTTGCCCGACTTGCAGGAAAAAAAATATTTGAACAAAAACATCCTGACCCAACTTAATGTGGAAACCATTTTAGGCCAGCTTAAAGTAAACCATGAGCTGGAAGAAATACTGAAACAATCATCAGTGGGCCTCGATTCTGGTCAAAAGGAGCAAAAATCAGCTCATGAACTCAACCTGAAAGATGTGTTTAACAGGCTCTGGCTCAAAGATCATTATATAGAAACCGAGGAAGAACTGATAAAAGCAATCATTAAGGATACCGACACTCCCTGGTACGAAAAATCAGTTTTTGTCAGTGCGATCACCCTGAGTTCAATTGGTTATTTTGAAGAAAAGAAAATTGACCTGCTTATACAATTTGTATTAAACAAAGAAGAACAGGTCTGGCAGCGCGCCTTAGCCGGACTCATCCTGGTTTTGAATTATCACGAAAAAAGGCTCCCCCTCTACCCTGAGTTAATCTTACGTATTAAAGGCGCCTTGGAAGAGGAACTTCACGAATTTGCCCCTTTTATCATTCATCAACTAATTAAATCCGGTGAGACCGAAAAGCTGACCAAACAATTTGAAGAGGAAATTGTACCGGAATTAATAAAAAATGCGCCCAAACTAACAGAAAAGCTCAACCTGGACGAACTGATGAATATGAACCTGGATGAAATGCAAAATCCGGATTGGCAAAAAGAATTTTTTGATAATGAAGACCTGTACCAAAAGATTGAGAAATTCTCCCAAATGCAAATGGATGGCTCTGATGTTTTTATGAGTGCATTCTCCAAACTCAAAAATTTCAGTTTTTTTGATGAGGTACTGAATTGGTTCCTGCCTTTCCATACCAAAAACGAATATTTTACTCCTGTGGGCAAAAAAACAGATAAAACCCTTATTGAAGCCATTACTTATGCCCCATTTATCTGCAACTCAGACAAATATTCCTTTGTGTTGAACATTGGCAGGTTGCCGGAAGAACAGTTCAAAATGGTAAGCCACCTGTTTATGGAAGAAATGCAAGGGCTCAAAGCCGACTCGGAACTTGTCCCGGACGAAACAGGTAAAACCAAAACAATTCTTACCCAATATCTACAGGATATTTACAGGTTTATCAAGCTGTTTACCGGAAGAAAAAATTTCCCTGATTTCCTTCAATTAGATGTTGATTTCTCACATTCACATCTCGCAGAATTATATTTTCCCGGCATTAACAACATGGAAGAAATAGCTCACCTGTATTTCAGGATAGGCGATTATGCCTCCGCCCTTAAGTTATATTTACATATTGAACAGCAATCCGAACCCGGCCAGGAGACCTTTCAAAAAGCTGCCTACTGCTATCAAAAATCCGGTGATTATGCAAATGCTTTGGAGATGTATAAAAAAGCTGCATTGTTTGATAAAAACTCCATTTGGAACAACAACAAAATAGCCTATTGCTATACAAAGACAGGTGATATTGATAGCGCAATCAGCTATTACACCGAGGCATTAAAAACTGATCCGGAAAACCTGGAAATGGAAGCCAGGATTGCCCGTTGCTACCTCGACATTGAAGATTTTAAAAATGCGCTCAAGCACTATTTTAAGGTCGAATATCTGTCGCCTGATAAAGAAAACATCATTCGTCCCATTGCCTGGTGTTACCTGAACCAGGGCGAAATTGAAAAAGCCAAAGATTATTACAACCGTCTGCCGGATGATAAACTGACTTCATTTGACCTGATCAACCTGGGTCATATCCACTGGTGCCTGAATGATGTCCAGGAAGCTTCCTCGTATTACAGGCGATGCCTGAAAGAAATGATTTTAGAAAAGTTTGTTTCGGAATTTATTAATGATAAAAAACTCCTGATCAAAAACGGTATTTCTGAGGAAGATATCCCATTGATGCTGGATTATCTTAGGGTTTAAGGTTGGGTGCCCGCTCTACAGCAAAAATCTCGTTCCTCAATTCATTTCTTCGCTATTCGTTTGAAGTTCATCCTTCCTTTTCGCTCAATCTCTTTGTCTTTCTCTCCCTTAATCACTCCCCCACTTCAGCACAACCCCTTTGTTTTTCTTTCCGTCAATAATGATCTTTATAGGATTTGAGAATGACACCTGCCTGATGAATTCATTTTCATAAGCTGTTGGCAGTGAATTCAGGTAGTCCAGGTCATATATTCCATGCCCAATGGAAGTATTGATAGTAAAATACCCTACCCGAAAAGAGGTCAGGTTTTGAAAAAAGTGTGTTCCCTGGCTGGGATCGATCCGGTAATTATCGAGGCTGCTCTCAACGATAAGCCTTGCTTGTGAAATTTGTGCCCACTTAACCGGAATTCCAAGCCACGGATCCGAAGAGCCCCAGCGTCCGGGGCCAATAAGGATATAGTTTTTATCTTTTTTTACAAATTCTGCATTAATGGTATCCACGAGGGATGCAATTTCATTGCTCCTGGAAGCATCAAAATTGTCAGGTTTGACGTAAACAATATCACAGACATTACCGATATAACCATTGCCAAGGGCGGCATCTGATTTCAATATCAACTCCTGTGGATCAAAACTATCCAGGTCATCATCAATAGTTTCCCTGATATTGACAATAGGCCTTATTTGAAGAAAGTTGAAGATAGCCGGCTGGCCTTTTGGCTGGCCTGCGTTGAGGGCAAACTCAATTTCCACCGGGTTTTTCATTGTATTTTCTCCCAGTTTGAGAAGAAGGCTTAATATCTCAGCCAAAGGCAGTTTTTTATATTTCAGGTAATTAGCAAATGTTATCAGCCGTTTCCCCTTGCCGGTTATCCCATCCCTGACCATATCATTTTGATAATCGTAAGTCGAAGCGACCAACTTAAGGGTACCATCCTTTTCAGCCTCATCAATTGGCAATTTAAGCAACTGCGCAGTGTCATCCATTGTGATCTGAGTATTTTCCTTCCCTGTTTCGATAGCATAAAACTCCCGCTGGGTTTCCCTGAGTGCATCCCTGGCAGTTGACAATTGGAGGATTTTCTCCGGATACCTGGGTGAAAACCTGAGGGAACGGCCACCTTCTACAACATATTTTCCCAGGCCGAATGCCAACGAAACAATCCCGTCTTCGGGTTTCTCAGGTTCAACCGGGTAAAAGTTAACCGAACGCCCAACACCTGACACCGTGGGATAAAACCTGTTGCCTTTTTGCTGACCGCAAACTTCCTGGATCACAATGGCCATTTTTTCTTCGTCAATGACATTCTTGGTGGCTGCCATATAAGCTTTACTGCTTTTATAATACACGGAGGCATAAACGGCTTTAACACCTTGTTCCATGAGCCTTGCCATGTCTTTCAGCGAGTCCTGTTTCGGAATCATATAAGTAGCGTACACCCCTGCAAAAGGCTGATAATAGGAATCTTCCAAAAGACTGGACGAACGAATGGCCACCGGATTGGTAATGACACTTGCCAGAACCTGAATGTCACTCGTGATACGGGTGGGAAGCTTGGCATTCAGGAAATTTTCCAATATGAGTTCATCATGAAGTTCGGATAAGCCCACCTTATACAAATCATTGGCTTCCATAAATTCATCAAAAACCTCGGTGGTCAATACAACAGTCCTCGGTATTGTGATAACTACCTGATCGAATTTGTTGTAAAGCTTGTGTTGTTTTATAAGCGAATCAATAAATGCCAGGACACGGGCCTTTCCTCCAATTGGGACTTC
>CAZVAY010000223.1:0-4983 GCA_964625265.1 uncultured Sphingobacteriales bacterium
AAATTACACTGCTAAAGAACATTGAAAGGGCAACAAATTACATATACCTTGAAACCTTTCGATTTGAAAACGACCCTGTCGGTCAAAAATTCAGGTCAGCCCTGGTAAAAAAAGCCAAAGAAGGGTTGACAATCAAATTACTGCTTGACGATTGGGGCACCTCTGTTGGTGAGAAATTTTTTAAGGAACTGATCTTTTTTGGTGGTGAAATAAAATACTTTAAAAAAGTCCGCCTGGTCATGAATTTTTTTTCTGCCAACCATGAACGCGACCATCGCAAACTGCTTATCATTGATGATACCATCACCTATCTGGGCTCTATGAACATCACCAATTATAACCTGAACTGGCGTGAAAATGCCCTACGCCTGGTTGGCCCTATTACCCATCAGTTCCGGGATGTTTTCCTTGAAAATTATTTTTTAAGAAATATCTACAAGTTCGACAAGAAGAAATACACCCGCGACATTATTTGCGGTAAGCACATAATCGTCAAGGATGTACCTTCGGTCAGGATTACCACAATTCGTAAAAAACTGCTGAATTATATTAAATCAGCCAAAGAGTTCATTTACATTGAAACGCCTTATTTTCTCCCCACATTTCTACTTCGCGATGCCATGATGAAAGCTGCTGCCAGGGGAGTGGATATCCATGTTGCCACGCCTTTCAGGTCGGATGTGACGGTCGTTAATATTTACCGGCAACGTTTTTTGGGGAAATTATTCGAAGCCGGGGTAAAAATTCATTATTACCGCCCGTCAAACCTGCACGCCAAGCTTATGATCTGTGATGATAAATTTTATTCCGGCAGCTCCAACTTCGACTACCGCAGTTTCAGGTACTTGTTCGAGATCGGGCTTTTCGGCAAAAATGCAAAAATATTAAAAGAGCTGCACCGGCACCGCGAAGAAACCCTGAAAGATTGCACACCATTCGATTATTACGAATGGGCCAACAGAAGAAAAATTTATAAACTGCTGGAATGGCTGATCATACCAATCCGTCATTTCTTATAACCATAACGGTGAATACCGGTATTACCTGAACCGGTTGGGATCGTTTTTTTCCTTTTTGTACATCTCGATTCCGGCTTCTGCTTTCAGCCTGATTTTCTGCACTTCAAGGATAGTGCGTATCCTGTACCTGCTGCCCGTATAGAGAGTAAAAGGTTCAAACACAACCTTGAACTTTACTTTCTGCCGTGGCTTGAGGTCAATAAATTCCTGTTTCCTGTATTTATTTTTAGCATAAATATAAATTTTCCCCTCAGGAAAAGGTGTTATACTTTTCCCTTCCAGTAAAAACACCCCAACAAGCTTGCAATGGACTTCCTCTTTGGTTTTGTTATAAAGGGTAAAGTATGCTTCCCCGATTTTCCGGTTTTTTTTATAGGTCACCTTTTGGTTTTCACCTGTAAATATAATCTTTGATGTATCAACCGTAGCAGCCTTGCCTTCAAAAGACAAAAGTGAGATTAACAAGAAAAAAGAGGCAATTGGAATTTTCATACGCATGGTGATTCAAAAATAGTACAAAAACAAAATGTAGTTATAGCAGATACCAACAGGACTAAACCGTAACGAACATCCTTAATACCCATACTTTTCCTTCCACAGTTTCCGCAGATGATTTCTGAGCTCATTTTCCCGTGGGTTGTTTCCCGGCTCGTAAACTTTCGTTCCTTTCATTTGATCGGGTAAAAACTCCAGGTCGGTAAAGTTTCCCTTGTAAGCATGGGCATATTTATAATCCTTGCCGTAATTAAGCTCTTTCATCAATTTTGTTGGTGCGTTGCGCAGGTGCAGGGGTACGGGCAGGTCTCCGGTTTGTTTAACCAAATCCATGGCTTTGTTGATAGCCTCATAAGAGGCATTGCTTTTGGGAGATGAAGCGAGGTAAACAGCAGTTTGAGAAAGGATGATCCTGGCTTCGGGCATACCGATTACATCAATGGCCTGAAAACAATTGTTGGCCAGGACCAGGGCTGTCGGGTTGGCATTACCGATATCTTCGGAGGCGAGGATGATCATTCTGCGGGCTATAAATTTGGGGTCTTCACCACCCTGCAGCATCCGGGCCAGGTAATAAACTGCCGCATTGGGGTCGCTACCCCGCATACTTTTGATAAAAGCAGAAATAATATCGTAATGCATTTCCCCCTTCTTGTCGTAAACAGCCAGTTTACTTTGCACGACTTTTTCCACCAGTTCATTGGTGATAACCATATCACTTTTATCAAAATGGTCGGCCAGCAGTTCCAGCACATTCAGCAGTTTCCTTGCATCGCCACCCGAGAAGCGCAGCATGGCTTCCCATTCCTTAATTTCCACCTTCTTATGACGGAACAATGCATCCTGCCCGATAGCTCTTTTAGCCAGTATCTGTAAATGTTCTTTTTCAAGTTCTTTAAGAATATAAACCTGGCACCGTGAGAGCAAAGCGGAATTAACCTCGAAAGAAGGGTTTTCAGTGGTTGCCCCGATAAAAATGATCTGGCCGCTTTCAACAGCACCCAGCAATGCATCCTGCTGGCCTTTATTAAAGCGGTGTATCTCATCAATAAACAAAATGACCTTCCCTGCTTTTTTTCCTGCCTCTATCACCTGCCTGACTTCCTTAACACCGGCCTGCACAGCCGACAGGGCGAAAAACATCAGGTCGAGCTGCGAGGAGATAATCCGTGCCAGGGTTGTTTTTCCTACTCCCGGTGGCCCCCACAATATCATGGAAGGGATTGATTTGTTTGCTATCGCCTGTCTCAACACTTTGCCTTCACCGGTCAGGTGCTCCTGCCCAAGGAAATGATCCAGGCTTTGGGGCCTCATCCGTTCTGCAAGAGGTTTCAGCGATGTATTATCATATTTAGCGCTCATCATATACGGCAAATATCCAGAGTTTTTTTCTTTTTACCTCTGCGGCCTTAATTCCGTTAATTCAATTATATTTGTCAAAAAAAGAATGATGAGACTATTACTATTAAGCAATTCCACTATTCCGGGACTAGGATACCTGGAATATGCCCGTCCTTATATTTCAGATTTTTTTGGTAAAAAGATAAAAAAGATCGCATTTGTTCCTTTTGCAGGTGTCACTGTAAAATGGGATGATTACGAAGCCAAAGTACAATCCGTTTTTTCAGAACTTGGGTATGAGATCACCTCTTTCCATAAAGCTGAAGATTACCGGGAAGTGCTGGAAGATTCGGATGCTGTGGCGGTTGGGGGTGGAAATACTTTTAAGCTGGTCCACGACCTGCATGCTTCGGGCCTGATGAAACTGATTGCAGAGTTTGTCGGTGAAGGAATGCCCTATATTGGCTGGAGTGCTGGTAGCAATATTACCTGCCCTTCCTTACGCACCACCAATGATATGCCGGTTATTGAACCCCCCTATTTTGATACCCTGAATTTGATACCCTTCCAGATCAACCCTCATTACCTTGACAAAAACCCTGAAGGCCATGGTGGGGAAACCCGGGAAGACAGGATCAATGAATTTCTTGAACTTAACAGGAAAATCCATGTTGTTGGGCTTCGGGAAGGAACCATTTTACAGCTTGAGGACAGCAAGCTGACTTTAGTTGGAGACCGCCCTGCCAGAATATTTAAATACGGACAACCCCCTTACGAGCTTACTTCTCAGGACGATTTTTCCTTTTTAATGTCAGAATAGTATTTGTTTTTGAAATACTGATACGTGGCTTCCTGTGCATTAAAAGGCTCATTATTGTCAGAACGGATATGATTTGTCAACCCTTCATCCAGTATCCGGGCTTTGACATTGTCTTTAAGCTGGATATCGAAAATGTCCTTTAAAACCTTTTTTATCTCCGGGTCATAAACCGGCCAGGTAATTTCAACCCTTCTGTCCAGGTTTCGGGGCATCAGGTCGGCAGAAGAAAGATAATATTTAGGATCGCCTGCGTTGCCGAAGATCAGCAAGCGTATGTGTTCCAGGTAGCGGTCAACAATGCCAAATGCATGGAACAGTGGTTTTTGGCTGTCGTTTATGGGCGCAAACATTCCCCTTATATTCAAAATGACTTCTACCCCTGCCCGGGAAGCCCGTGCCAACGCTTTAATGATTTCTTCATCAACCAAATTGTTCAACTTCAGATGAATAAAAGCTTCCTTACCGGCTTTTTTGTTTTCTATTTCATTATTGATCAGCTCTGTCACTTTTTTCCTGAAAGTAAAAGGAGAAACCAGGAGGTGGGAGTAAACAGGAATGTCATAGTTTCTTTCAAAAAAATCAAATACCCTGCTGGCTTCGAGAGCCATTTCGGGATGTGCTGTCATCATCATGATGTCACTGAATACTTCAGCCGTGGTTTCATTGAAATTACCCGTACTAAAACAGGCATACAGTTTTTCCTGTTTTTTCTCAACCCTCGTAATGACACACAGCTTGGCATGTATTTTTAAATCGAGAATACCATAGATCACTTTAGCCCCTGCATCACGGAGCCTTTTAGACCAGTAAATATTCGCTTCTTCATCAAAACGGGCCTGTAATTCAACAACTGCTGTCACTTCTTTCCCGTTTTTGAGCGCATTGACAAGGGTATTGACAACACTTGAATTTTTTGCCAGCCGGTAAAGGGTAATCTTAATCTCTTTGACCTTGGGGTCAATAGAAGCCTCACGCAGCATATCAATAAAATAATGAAATGACTGATAAGGAAAGTTAAGTAAATGGTCTTCTTTTCTTACTGCCCTTAGTATGCCACGGGATTCGTCAAAAGCCTTATAAGGAATATCTTCCCACGGTGGGTAGTATAGCTTTTTATCACCAATTGACGGAAAATTCATAAAATCTTTGGAGTTGTGATACCGGCCACCCGGGATCAGGGTATCGCTTTCTTTCAGTTTTAATTTTTGCTTCAAATATTCAAGCAGGCCGGCAGGGATATCAGCATCATAAAGGAACCTGACCGGGATTCCTTTGCTCCTTTTCTGTATACTTTTAGCTATTTTGCTT
>CAZVAY010000224.1:0-4928 GCA_964625265.1 uncultured Sphingobacteriales bacterium
TGGCAATCTGTGTAACCTTTTTTGTTTCAACATCCAGGTATTGAAGTTTTAGTTCCTTGTCCGACCACATAATTTTTTTACTATCGGGTGACCAAACCGGTCCGTATTTGTAGGTTGTGGCATTGTCTGTCAGTTGAACCGGGTCGGATGAGCCGTCCTGGGCAACCATGTATATTTCGTTTTCCCCTGTTTGATCCGAAATATAGGCTATATACTTTCCGTCAGGTGACCAGGCAGCGCTGTGTTCATTCACACCTGATGACTTGGTCAGGTTGCGTGTAATGCCGTGCTTTGCAGGTACAGTAAAAACATCACCCCGTGCTGAAAATACAATACGCTCAGCCCCGGGAGACATATCCCTATCATAGATAAATTTGGAGGCATCAACAATTTCATCCCTGCCGTATATATTATCGTTGCTGATGGTGATCTTCAGTTTTTTCAGCTCTCCCGAGCTCAGGTCGTAAGTATACAGATAACCACCATTTTCGAATACAATGGCTTTATCACCCAATGAAGGATATTTGATGTCATAGCGGTCAAATTCAGTCAGTTTTTTAGTCTGTTTGGTATCCATGTCATAAACAAACAGGTTCATGATCCTGTCACGGTCGGAGAGGAAAAATATTTTATTTCCATGCCACATAGGAAAGACATCCTGGGCAATGTTGTCTGTTATTTGTGTGGTTTCATGCGTTTTATAATCATAAACCCAGACATCATCAGCCATACCTCCTTTGTAATACTTCCAGGTTCTGAATTCCCTGAAAACGCGGTTGTAGGCCATCTTCGTTCCGTCTTCGTTGAATGTACACCAGCCACCGCGCGGAACAGGAAGTTGCTCTTCGAGGCCTCCATTTTTTGAAACCATAAACAACTGGCCGATAAATGAGTTAAAAGAAATTTTCCTGGAACGGAAAACAATATGGTCGTTGTCTTTCCACGACATGACAATGTTGTTGGGCCCCATCCGATCCGAAACATCGTCCCTATGCAGCGTAGCCGTATAGGTTAAGCGTACTGGTTCACCACCTGTCGAAGGTATCAGGTACACTTCACGGTTGCCGTCATATTCTCCTGTAAAGGCAATATTTTTCCCATCAGGTGAAAAGCGGGCGAACATTTCGTAACCCACATGATTGGTAAGTTTTTTGGCTTCACCTCCGTTTGCGTCAGCAGAATAAAGGTCGCCAGCCCAGGAAAACACAACCTGGTTGCCATGAATGGCAGGGAACCTCATTAAACGGGCTTCATTTTGCCCAAAAACAAAGGCAGCACTTAGAAACAAAGTGATAATTATCAAGTAAAGCTTTTTCATGATACAAGTTTTATTGAGTCAAAAAAATGAAAGTTCACAAATTTAGAATTATCCCTGTTGCAGCAGGCATTTTTTTACATCTTTTAACAATTTCATTTAGCGCTGAAAAATAAAACTCCTTTAGTGATCATATACCCCGGAACAGATACAGAATTATTTGTTCACCATTCAGCAAGGGATTATACGGCTATTAAGAGGTTGGTTCAGGTGGCAATTTTAGATTCGGAAGAAGATTTACAAACTCAAATCTCAGGCGTCCCCGTTGCATACAAGGGTGGCTTAACGCTCATCAGAATCCCTTCTATACCACTCTGAAGAAAAAAATACGAATAGGGAGTGTCTATTTTTACAGCTCCATGCCCTCAGTCACATTTACTGAACCTGTTTCTGTCCCTGTCAATTAATTTCCAAACCCTCTCTTTCCTAAATCAAATGAACATCAATTTTTATTCATTTATATGACACACAGCCAAATGAAGATGTAAATACGCTGTACCCGTATTTATTCAGCAAATACCCAAAAGATAAACCGGGAATTGTTTAATTTGCCCATAGAATAAAACCCCTCATGTTTAAGATATACAGGATATTTTCATTGGTATTGTCGTTGAGCCTGGCAGGATCTCTGTTTACCTTTGCCCAACCCGTCAATGTCCTCATCAGTAACACCGAAAAAATCAATGAACCTTCCATCATGGTCAACCCCCAAAACACGGATAATTGGGTAGCCGGGTCAAACCTTGATCTTTATTATTATTCAGATGATGGAGGTGAAAGCTGGCAGGAGGGGCAACTAAATTCTACTTACAAAGTTTGGGGCGACCCCAGTATCATAGCAGATGACAGTGGGCACTTTTATTATTTTCACTTATCCAATCCCCCTTTTGGAAACTGGATAGACCGGATTGTATGCCAGAAAAGCACAGATGGAGGCCAACACTGGGATAATGGAACTTTTACCGGGCTTAACAACAAGAAAGTCCAGGACAAGGAATGGGCAATTTTCGACCGAAAAACCAGGACGGTTTACCTTACATGGACACAGTTTGATGTGTATGCACCGGTAACAAACCCCAGCCCCGAAGACAGCAGTGTTATTCTTTTTTCGAAATCGGAAGATTACGGAAACACCTGGTCAACGCCCCAAAGACTGAACAAAACTGCCGGTGACTGCTGGGACGATGACAAAACTGTTGAAGGCGCTGTCCCTGCCGTTGGGCCACTGGGCGAGCTATATGTTTGCTGGGCATTCAACGACACGATTTATTTTGACCGCTCCATGGATGGAGGTAATTCCTGGCTCCGGGACGATATTGTTGTTACCGACCAACCCGGTGGGTGGAATTATGAAATTCCCGGCATCTATCGCTGCAACGGCCTGCCTGTTATAGCCTGCGATACCGGGAATAGCCAATACAAAGGAAGCATTTACATCAACTGGAGTGACCAGCGCAATGGAAAAGACAATACCGATATTTGGCTGGCAAAATCAACTGACAAGGGAAATACCTGGAGTGCTCCGGTCAGGGTAAACAATGACAATGGCACAGCACAACAGTTTTTTACCTGGATGTCGGTCGATCCCTTTACCGGTTATATCTTCATCGTATTTTACGATCGCAGGAACTATAGCGACCTCCGTACCGATGTCTATCTGGCAATCTCGAAAGATGGCGGAGCGCATTTCGATAATTACAGGATCAGCGAAACCCCCTTTGTACCTGATAAATCAGTTTTCTTTGGCGATTACACTAATATTGTTGCCTTCAGGAACCATGTCAGGCCAATCTGGACCCGTCTCGACAGCAACAGGCACAGCCTCTGGACTGCCCTGATCGATACACCAGTCCTGTCGGTTTACAATAAGCCACAACCCAGCCCGGTCATAACCCGGCTGGCACCCAATCCCAGCCCCGGACAAACTTATTTTTCATTCACCTTACGCTCAAACCAGTTTGTATCCATGTTTATCAGCGACCAGACAGGTAAACAAATCAAGGTGCTGTACGAGAATAAACTCACTCCGGCAGGAAAGTATATCCAAACCATCAACGGCAGAAAACTGGGCCTGTCAGCCGGATTTTATTATATCATTTTAAAAACAGAATCAGGCACGACCTCGAAAAAACTAATATTAATCCATTAACATTAGGCAACCCTAAAACAGAAATAACATCTAACTACCATGATTGAAATTCAGGTACCCGGTTTTAAAACGCTGACCATCGAAACACTCGTTTGCGATTACAATGGCGTACTGGGGACTGATGGCCACTTAATAACCGGTGTAGCCGGAAAACTGGAGTATCTGACAGAATATCTGAAAATCTATATCCTGACAGCCGACACCTATGGTACAGTGAGAGACGAAACACAGGGTCTGCCTGTTGAATTAAAAATCATTTCAGGCAACAACCAGGCTTATACCAAACAACAGTTTATCAGGCAAATGGGCAAAGAATCAACTGCTGCAATTGGAAACGGCCGAAACGATGCCCTGATGCTTGAAGAAGCCTTGTTGGGTATTGCGGTAATGGGCAAGGAAGGCGCGTCTTCGCAGGCAATCAATTCGTCCGACCTGGTGGTAACTTCCATTATTGATGCCCTCGACCTGTTTATAAATCCCGTCAGGATCAAAGCCGGTATGCGAACTTAAACTTAAATAGTTATCAATGAAACGAACCTTGAGATTAACGATTAACACACACAATAATGATTATTTGGCCAGTTCCCCTGAAGTATTGGGGCTGGCTATCTGACTTTTAATAAATAATAAATAAACAGATGAAATCAATTTTAGTGATCCTTTGCTTATCAATCCTTGCCAACCTGGCGTTCACCCAGGACCTCATTGTTACAAAATCAGGAGAAAAGATTGAAGGTAAAGTAACCGATGTACAAAACAACCAGGTAAAATTCCATAAAAAGGACAACCCTGACGGGCCGGTCTATATATTGAACAAGGATGACATAGTCATGATCAAATATAAAGACGGCAAGACCCAGGTTTTCATAAAAGAAATTGTAGAGCCCAGGGTGGAAAAAGAGGAACCCACTGAACAACCGGAATTGGGCCAACATCTGGTTACCTACCATTTGTTCGATATAGTTTTTAACGACTTCACACTTAGTTATGAACAGATTTTTAAAGGGGGTTCAATGGGTCTGGAGATCCCTATCGGTATCGGTTTCAACTACAACGAATATTACGCTTATGGCGATTATAGCAATAAATTTTACAGTGGCCTGGGGCTGAATTTCTATCCAACCGGGCAGGGTCAATGGCGGTATTTTGTCGGGCCCTCTTTCAGGTTAGGTATGGCCCGCACACAGATTTACACACCTGGTACTGCACCCAATTGGATAGGCACAGAGTATGTGAAAGAGTTCTTTTATGCCAAACTGTTTGTCAATAACGGCATTGTCTATTCCCCCGTACCCAACCTGTCAATATCAGCCATTGGGAGCCTCGGAATCAAATATTTTGATATCAATATTGATGAATACACGCAAAAGGGCGTTTACAATTCCGGCCATTTTGCAGTTAATATGAGTTACAGATTTTAAATATCTCATTATGAAAAAAATTATTATAACCCTAATCGCACTT
>CAZVAY010000225.1:0-4893 GCA_964625265.1 uncultured Sphingobacteriales bacterium
CATTGGGGTGGAGCGTAACCAAGTATGTCCTTAAACTACACGTTACCCCCATGTTTCGGTTTGCATGGCTTATTGTCCTTTTACTGGTATTTTACTTACCTGTCTATTTCTTTCCCCAATGGGAAATAGCTTTATGGCCGGCCATACTCTTGAAATTGATCCTTTTTGGTTTGTTTTGTGTAACCATTTTTTACAGCTACAGGCATGGTTTTATAGATTTGGTAAAAAAATATTTCAATAATAAATAATGGCAAACCCACACAACGATACCCTGGATAAACTGGCTGTACTGGAAAAGGAATTTCCGGTAGACAGGGTTAGTTACAGGGGGCTTCAAATCTGGCCGTATCTGAGGGTTTACCTTGTCTATAACCAGTTAAAACCATCCGGTTTTTTTGAAGATAATAAATCATCTGGGCGAGAAAGAATGGGAAACCAGGTAAAGATTCTCCTCTCATCAGTATTTGGGGGCTCTTCCCGTGCCAGGCCACTGGCAGGGTTACGCAACGCTGACAACTTGTTTATTTCGGAGGACAAAGCCAGAAATTTCCAGTTTAACGAAAAACATTATCATATTTATGAAGAAGGGTGGAAGTCTGTTGTACATGAAAAAGGAAACCGGGCAACCTGTGAGTTTGTACAGAAGTTAAACCTTACCCCTAAAGAAAAGCCATTTTTCATGAACGGGCTGATCCTGAGAGCTATGTTAAGGATAAAATTCAGCCAGATTGTAGGTAAAAAACGGGGCGAAATAGAAAACTGGAATGAGTTTACCGGTCAACTTGATAAGCTGGAATGGCAATTTCCTCTCAGTGAAAAAATACTGAAAAAGAAACTGGACACCCTGCTTGAACGGGCATATTTTGCTGAAAAGATGCTAAAAAAGGGTCATGTTAAAGCTGTGTATTTTATTGCCTGGTTTTCGGACCTTGTTTTACCGTTCATTTTAGCAGCCAACAGGCTTGGATTAAAAACAGTGGAATTACAACACGGGATGTGGAGCCTGAATAACCAGTTTGCAAAACTTCCTGAAAACAGCTACAATTTATTACCCACTCATTATTGGGCATGGGGAAGCCCTTCACTGGAGGTTCTCAAGACATTAAATCAGCATAAAGATCATCGTATCGTAATTACCGGTTTCCCCTGGATGGAGTTATGGAAAGACCCTGGTTCAAGCTGGGTGAAACAATCACGATCCTTGGTTAAAAGTGAATATTTCCCTACTGGTAAATCACATATCCTGGTGGCGCTACAGCCCGAAAAAGACCCTTTGCCTGAAGAATTACTTCGGGCTTTTTCAAACAGCTCTCCTGATTTTTACTGGCATTTCAGGCTTCATCCTTTTATGACCCAGCGTCAGCAGGAGATAAACACAAGGCTAAAGGCTTGTAATAATCCGCATTATGAATTAGACCAGGCTACATCCCTGCCACTCTATCTGCTTCTGACCAAAATGAAGACCGTCATAACCATGTGGTCGACCCTTGCCATTGAGGCCTCAGCTTTCGGGGTTGTCCCTGTGATCATCCATAAAACGGGTAAGGAATTATTCAGGGATGAAATCGCACAGGGTATATTTCTTTATGCCGAAAGTGAAAATGAAATCCTGGAGTCTATACAAAAAGAAACTTCAGGCAAATCTACTGCGCCATCAAATTATTTTGAAACGGACAAAACATTGATCGACAAAAACCTGGAAGAATTCTTTACTTTTCTAGGCTGATTGCTCCTTATACTTGTAATAGGCTTTTTCAAGCCGGGTATGAACCCCATTCCTGGCATATGACGGGCCATTGAGCCTGCGTGCCAGCGAAGTCCAGTTGTGTTCATTGATGATCTTTATGATTTTTTTGTTTTTCAAAAAGTTGACAAATGCTTCCAGTTGTTCCTTTTCTGTTTGGTAATGATTGTAAACAAATTCATGGACTGAATTAAATCCACATTCGGGATAAAAGCTGCCGAAAACTTTAAATCGTCCCCAGCCTGTAGCCTTATAAGCAGCTTCTTTGTCAATATTTTTGGCTTTCTCAAGCCTTTCGTATTCTTTTACTCCCTCAAGGTAGTATTTTTTTGTCCAGCGGGGGTAAATAATATTCGGGTTTTTGGCTTGCAGTTCTTCTGGGTTGATGCCTTTTTCTTCGAGTTCTTTCCAGAATTTATGACCTTCGAAGGAAATAATAGGTTTACCGTCAGGGAAAAATCCTGTAGTTTTACCTTCCACTTCAATCACAGCCTTCAAAGCTTCGACCTCAACTTTGTTGTCCCTGGCAATATCTTCGATTTCTTTATTCTCTAGGTCCCGGCCTTGTTTAACACTTTTGTTTAATATTTCCTCTCGTCTCTGTTCTTCACGCCTTTGCTCTTCAAGTTTCTGTTGCTGTATTTTTAACTGTTGTTGTGTTGGCTCTTCTTCCTTTTTTGGTTGTTGTTTCCTTTCTTCAGTCCTGTTTTGTTGTTTGTCGTGATGTGGGGCTCGCTTTTGTATTGGGTTGAAATTTTTACCTTGCTTTGATGGGTTCTGTTGCTGTTGGTTTTTCACATTGAGCGTTTTTGAAGTACTTTCTTTTGTACTGAAGTCCTTGCTTTGTCGCAACTGGTGCATAAATTCATTCAGCCTTTTTCTTTGTTCGTGAGGTGGAAGAAACTCGCGTGGTGTCAGGGATTTTTGTCCGGGGATTTCTTCAATGAACTGGGTATAAGTTGGGAAGGCAAATCGTATTTTTAGTTTTTCTGCCAGTTTAATGATGGATAATAGTACCTGGTGTTTGTATTTTAACTCGAGGTCCCAGGATGGAGCTTTGAAAAACATATAAACCATGACATTCAATGAATATGCAGCCATTTCGTTGAGCTCAACCATGAAATAATCTTTCCTTGTATGGGGGTGTGCTTTTATTATTTCCCTTATGCCGGTAACAAAGGTTTCTATTTTGTCGGGGTGGGTGTCATAGGTGATGGCAATAGTGGTTGACAATCTCCTGTACTCACGGGCGCCCATGTTGTCAACACTTTGATCTGCCAGCTTTGAGTTGGGTATAGTGATAAGGGAATTTCTAAAAGTCCTGACCTTGGTAGATCTGAAACCGACTTCTTCAACCGTACCATCTACATCGTTCGTTACAATCCAATCGCCAATCTGGAATGGCTTATCAAGAAAGATCATCATTGACCCAAAAAGATTTTTAATGGTATCCTGTGCTGCCAGTGCAAAAGCTAACCCGCCAATAGACACTCCTGCCAGTAAAGCGGTAATGTTCATGTCAAGGTTTTGAAGAATGAACAGGGTGCCGATGATGATAACAAATATTTTCAGGCTTTTGTTGACAAGGGGAACCAGTTGGTCATCAAGTGTGCTTTCAGTCCTTTTGGCTGCCTTTTGAAGATAGGCACCAAGAACATCCACCAATTTGTAAAAGATCAACATGGCAAAGAAGTAGGCAAGGACAATGAATATTTTCGTAAAAGTAAGATTTGTTTTAACCGAAAATTGTAGCATAGGCCAAAAGTTCAGCGCCACAAAACAGTTCAGAAGAAGGCTTAAAGGCCGGGCGACAGGCCTGATCACTTTTTTTGCTATGTCAACGGCAAAAAACCGGAGAACAATCCTGTAAATGAAGTACCCGAATATCCAGCTTAATAATTTGTAAATAATGAACAAGACGATAAACAGGATGAGAAGCCCAATCCATTGCCAGATATACAGGTTTAGAATCTTATTGTGTTCAATCGTAGGGAAAACGCTTACCAGTAAATCTTCCCCGAACGGAAATGTTTTTTTGTATAAAGCTGGAATAGTCCTGACTGTTTCTTTTGAATACAGCCACTGATCCTGGTATTTTTCAACATAGATCATGGGATACTCCGGGAACAATATAAAACGGTGGCTGAGGGATGAACTGTCGAAATAATTTTCATTCCCGGGAATTTTATTTACCTCAACAAATAATCCTTTGGCATCCAAAATTTTTTTCAGTTTAATAGCTGATATTTCTGCGGTTGCCTCATCCTGATCAAAGCCATACATGGTTGTAGCCGCAATAGACGGGTTGTAGGTGCCGGGCATCAGGTTTTTCAGATGAGTGTAAACGGCCTGGTAAGGGGTATTCAGTTTCTGTCCTTTTAAAGTGACAGTACCCAGTAATAAAATCGATGTAAAAAGAACAATAGTGCGAGTTTTAAACATAAAATTTTTGAAGCAAAATTAACGATAATAAATGATTTGAATTTTGATGATTAAACCAGGTAGATAAATACCTGTTTAAAATGAGCCTCCCACCGGATTTGAACCGGTGACCTACTAATTACGAATCAGTTGCTCTACCACTGAGCTAGGGAGGCTGACAATAGTGTTTACTCCAAAGAGTCGGCAAAAATAAAAACATTTGGAAAATACTGATCAGGATGGGTTTTAATATTACAATGTATTTTTTTAATAGAACAAAAAAAATCTTGTATCTGCACCGGCCTTATGGTTATATTTGAAATCTCAGATTGAAATAAACTCATACATGGAATACCCCCGGGTGAAAATAACTTTTCTATTGTTAATTATAGTCCTTGAATTTGTCCCTCTTGTTGGCTATTCCCGCGAAAACGACACTACCGGCATTTATGAGCAGGTTTTGGAAATGTCGGATTTCAGGTATTCGGCCCCTGACCGCACCATTCAGTTCATGGATTCTGTTGCAGGTGTATTACAGAAGTATCCGAACGATGAACTTCTTGGCCATATATATTTTTTCAGGGCAAGTTCACTTTTGGGAAAAAGATTATTCGACCAGTCCCTGGACTACTTTGATAAATCGTATCAAATTGCTAAAAAACTAAACGACAGGGAAAAGATTACCTGAAAGCAATTGAAGATCTAAAACTCTTTTACAAACTTTCGGA
>CAZVAY010000226.1:0-4861 GCA_964625265.1 uncultured Sphingobacteriales bacterium
TTCTGTTGGAAAAGTTAAAACAGGGAATAGGTAACCCACTTAATAAAAAGTAACCCGCCTTTCTGAAAACGGATAAACTGAGAACAGATAAGCACGATCAATAAAAACACCCTGTGATTATTTAATGTCCGCAGGGAATCAAATGGTTTATTTATGTTCCTTATTTCAGAGAATAATTCTTGAATATCTTGTCTGAATTCAACAGAATATCTACATACTGGGCCCGTTTGTAAGCAAAAGGATCTTTAGAATTTTTCTTTGACAATTTTCCCCTGAAATCATCCAGGCTGTTATATTCTTTTTCGTCCATCCATTGCTCCATTTGTTTTAGCATTGTGCTGATGTGTCCAATCCCGTTTTTATAAATAGTACTGACTACTTGTGAAGCCGTGGCTCCTGCCAGTATCATTTTGATAACATCAAATCCGTCAAATACGCCACCGCTTGTAATGATGTTTCCGGCAATATTGCCATACAGGAGGCCTGCAAAGCGGAGTGCCAGGCGGTTATCATCAGGATTGCTCACGTGATATGGATAAAAACTCTCTTCTTTTTCTATGTCGATATCGGGCTGGAACAGCCTGTTGAACAAAACAAATCCTGCTCCCCCGGCTGAGTCCATTTCAGAAATGACATGCAAGGGGTTTGAATAGAACGGGCTTAGTTTTATGGCAACCGGGATTTCAATTTTTGATAAAACCTCTTCCAGCGTTTGAATCTGGTTGTTGACAACGGTAGCATCGTCTACATTAAAATCTTTGGGAACTGAATAAAAATTCAATTCCAGTCCGTCAATGCCAATATTGTAGAGCTCTTCGGCATAAGCCGACCAGGTTTCATTCTCAATGCAATTCAAGCTGGCAAATACAGGAATATCAACAGCTTTTTTCGCTTTTTCAAGGTTTAGAATGTGCTCTTTAGGGCCTGCATGTTTCAGGGTCGGGAATAAGGATTGCATCTCGGCATGACGTTCATTGTATTCCTCCATTTCACGTTCAAACTCATAGGTTTCGAGCATGATCTGTTCCTCAAAAAGGGACTTATATACAATTGCACCAACACCGGCATCTTCCAGCTTTCTTACATTATCAAGATCGTTAACCAGGTTACTTGCTCCTGCAACGATTGGGTTCTTTAACTCAGTTCCGAGGTAATTCGTTTTAAGGTCTGCCATAATTTTCTTACTGTCTTGTGATTAAAAATATACTTTTATTTTCAAACTGTAAAGGTACGAAATCAATCTTTTTAAGAAAGATAATTATTAAAAAGCCCCGTTTATTAACGAGGCTTTGTTTCAATCTAAAAGTAGGTTAATCTTTGATAAAACCGGCAGAAAAAACTTTACCTCTTCCTTGTATCAAAACATGGTACGGGCCTGATGCAAATCCGGATATATCAATGTCAGCAACGGTTGTACCTTGAACGATTTCCGCTGAATAGAGGATTTGACCTTTCATATTGTATATCACTGCTTTCATTCCTGTACTGTTTTCGGGAAGCAACACCCTGATCAGCTCAGTGGCAGGATTAGGATACACACGGAGGTTTTCGAAACTAAATTCTCCTATTGAAGTTGAGGTATCCATTAAGGTATTGCTGCCCTGCAATTTCAGCGTGTCTTCAATATCGGTGTAAACATACAGGTCGTAGGCACCGGTTGTAGCATGGGCATCAATAGTGATCCAGGCTGTCAGAGAGGAATCGTGGTTGACATGGAAACTGTCAGTGTTAATGGTTGTAACGCCATTGCCTAACCAAATGTTGATCGAGTTGGCTTTCCTGAGTTTTGTCTGGCCTGTTTCGATACTCAGTTCAAAGGAGTTGCCATTATAAAGGGTGTCGGGTGAAACCGATTTGACTGATGGGTGCAGGGAATAGGAGAGCAACTGGAAAGCCTGCTGCAGGCCCATCCGGCCATCAGCCTGGTTATTTACATTAACAGTGTATCCGCCCAGTATAGCATTTATGGGGAACGTCATGATACAGGTGATGAGGGTGTCGTTTACTACAGTTGAAGATGAGGGCGAATAATTCGACCCAAACAGATTGAACTGAATGGTATTGGCCCCTGCCGTGAAGTTTGTGTTGATGGCTTTAATAGTGATCTGGTAGGCCTCCCCTCTTTTGCGGCTTGCCGGTGTAACCGAAACAAGTTGTGGATCTGTGAGGGGTGGTTTGATTTCAAAACCCTGGTTCAGATTAAGGGTGCCTGCGGAAGTATTTTGTACCTGGACATTGTATTTGCCTGTCCTTGCGTTCAGGGGAATGTCAAATATAGCTTTGATAAGGGTATCGTTTTCAACTGTAAAAGAGCTGGCATTGATATTCTGGCCCCAACCACGTGATAGCCTGACCTGTAGGTTGTTGTCTTTGGTCAGTGTGGTATTGGCACAATAGATCATTACATTCACCTGTTCACCTACACGCCCTTCATCCGGGTTCACATAAATAATTTGTGGAGAGGTGGGAGCCAGTTTGATCTCAAATGCCTGCCATAAGTTCATATTACCAGCGTCTAAACCGGAAATGGTAATGTTGTAAAAACCGGCAGGGGCATTGGCGGGAATACTAAACCCGGCATCAATGACCGTATCGCTTAGGACGGAGGTACTGGTGGCATTGAAGCTGGATCCAAAACCCATCCGCAGGTTGACCAATTGGTTCGTTCCTTTCGTAAATTCTGTGTATTTGCCATAAATCCTCAATGTAAAAACATCTCCCTGGGTGGCAAAAAGAGGACTGAATTTATCAATCCGTGGCTGATAGGGCGAAGTAAATATTTCGAAAGCATTGGGAAGTGATAAGGTTCCGGTAGAAACATTGCTAATCCTTCCTTCATAAAGGCCTGTCTGTGCATTCATAGAAATCGTAAAATAAGCCAGCAAAGTGGAGTCATTTAGCACAACTGTTGAGTCCGCAGTTATATTTCCTTGCCATCCTCTCCGTAAAGAAGCCGAAAGATTTGTTTCGCTTAAAAATGAAGTGTTTTTACAGGAGTAGTAAACCTGCACACTGGTTCCCTGGATGGCACTGTCGGGTTGCAGGGAAACAATTTGTGGGGCAGTGGGTGATAAGCGGACTTCAAAAGCATTGGGCATGGTCAGATTGCCTTCCGGTGCCCCTGTTACATTGAGTGGGTAAAAGCCGAGGCCGGTATTTGTTGACAGGGTATAATAGGCTTTCAGGAAGGTGTCGTTGACCACCGTGACCGAGTCGGGTTGAATGCGTTGAAATCCCTGTCCAAAGTACACTGTTAGGGCTGCCGACTGTGTAAAAGTAGTGTTTTTCGAAAATATCTGCATAACAAAAGTGTCACCCGGATAGGCGTATGCCGGGCTGACAGAATCCAGCGAAGGCGAATATTGCGAGGTAACAATTTCCACGGCACGGGAAAGGGAAAGTTGCCCATCGGGCTGGTCAATAACCTGTGCCGTATAAAAACCAAGTGCTGTTGAAATGGGAAAATCGAAGTAAGCAATGAAGGTGGTGTCAGTCAGTGATTTAACTGAATCGGGAGTGAGTTGGGCCTGGTTGGCCTGAAGCATCATATAAACACCTCCCTGGTCAAGAAAATGGGTGTTGTGCCCTAATACGGTAAAGGCTACTTTTTCACCCTGCCCGGCTTGTGAAGGAGTGAAAGAAACAAGGGATGGCTGGTTGGGATTGGCTGTAACCAAAACGGCATCGGCCAGGTTCATAACCCCGTCCGAATCGTTGGATACCCTCACCTGGTAACTTCCGGTTTGTGCAGAATATGGCAGGCTAAACCAGGCATCCATATCTGTTTCGCTGGAAGCCCGGGCCGAGTCGGCCTGATAGTTTTGGCCAAAACCCCTTAGCAAGTAAGCGGTCAGATTGGAGCCTGATTGAAATTGGGTATTATCCCCCGATATGGACAGTTTAAACTGTGTGCCTGCCATCACCGTATCGGGTGAAACTTCCTTAATGGCGGGTGCATCCGGGTCGGGAACCACAGTGACACTGTACTGAAGCCTCATCATGCCATCCGTTTGTGTGGTTACCCTGACTTCATAAGTGCCGGTGTTCAGGTTGCCGATATTGAAACGTGCCTGGACCTCCTTGTTGTCGGCCACATAAAAAGTGTCCGGGTAAATCCTGTTTCCAAAACCCCTCCTGAGTTCTATCTGGTTATTGGCAGTGAGGTCGGTAAAATGTGTGCCTGAGCCTTTGATTTCCAGCCAGACAGTACTCCCCTGGTAAACAGTATCAGGTTTGACTGAAACCAGGCTCTGCGATTTGGAAGCGAATACCAACAAACCCATGAGGAAGATGCCGGCAATGATTTTGAAATTTTTCATGGTTTATTTCAATTTTAATTTTTTAGACAATCAGGATCGTTAATTATTCCCGTAAGCAAATTGAGTACTTGTAAATATTAGGACAATTAATACAGACGTAAAGTTAGCCAATTAATTGGATTAGATAAATATGTTATTAATCACAAAAAGGAATGTAAGCAGGTAGATGATGCCGGAATTCCTGTAAAGAAATATTGTAATATATGAATGAATGATTTTCAGTTTGCAAAAAAGTGGATGACTAATTCTTTCTCACACATCGCAGATAATACTTGTAGGTTTTGTTGGTATGGCTGATCTTTCCGTTAAGAAAACTGACGTATTTAGCTTCGTAGGGGGTGTATTCGGTGCTGCACCAGTAGCCATCACTTTTAAAATTGCCAATTTCGGCTTTGTGTTTATAAACTTCCTTTAACTCGTAAGCAGAGGGCAAATACCAGTCGTCATAACCATATTCATCCAGTTCGTCACAATACTTTACGGCAGCCGGCTCACTGGCAGGTATTGACTGAATGATCTTTTCGCAATTATAAATACCATTT
>CAZVAY010000227.1:0-4820 GCA_964625265.1 uncultured Sphingobacteriales bacterium
TCAATATTTTTCCTCACCGGTATTATTGTTACCGCAGCAAAAGTATGGCTTCGTTGAAATACAGTTTCCTTCTTTATTTCCATCTTTTGCCCAACTTCATATGCAGGAATCCTTGTTGCAGAGATGTAAATTTCGTCAGAGATTAAAACATCAAACTCACATTCGTAGGGCAGTGCAAAGTATTCAATATATTTGGGAACAAAATGATCATCAAAGTTGACAATAGCACCCTTAAAATTATCAAATTCAAAAGTATTTCCGAGGCTGTCAAGTAAAATTTTATCCGGAGCCCACGACAGGTTTACCTGCTTTGATTTTAAGCCAACTGGTTGTGATACAGCTATGTTAATACAACAAAAGACAAAAAATATCGTTACTGCCTTTGTTAAATAAATGCTTATCAGGTTCATGAGTTAAAAAAAATTTGTTACAGAACGAAATAGATTTAATAAAATTGTAGAGTAATCTTAATTACTTTAGAGGTTAATCTGGTACATGAAAAACATTTTTTCAATATTACTGATTTTATGCCTGATAAGCAAGTTAAATGCCCAGGATCCTGAATTTACGCAGTTTTATGCCAACCCAATCTATTTAAACCCTGCCTTTGCCGGGACCGCCAACGGGCCACGTTTTGTATTAAACTATCGTAATCAATGGCCCTCCATAAGTGGGAACTTTGTTTCATATTCAGCCTCCTTCGACCAGCATTTTGATGGTATTGCCGGAGGCCTTGGCTTCCAGGTACTCTACGACAAAGCGGGTGATGGCGATCTGACCACAACATCGGCCAGCGGTATGTACAGCTACCACCTGAATGTATCACCCCGATTTACAATCAAAGCTGCACTTCAGGCCTCGATACAACAAAGAACAATTGATTTTAGTAAATTACTGTTTGGTGATATGATAGATCCTAGCAAAGGATTTATCTACAAAACCAAAGAATCCATACCCGGTTCAGGTAATGGGGAAATAAAACCATTTCTTGATTTTTCAGCCGGGATTATGGGTTTTACAAAAAAGTTTTATGCCGGGGCTGCTGTTCACCATATCAATGAGCCTAATATGTCCTTTTTTGCTGATGATAAAAGCATATTGCCACGAAAAATAACAGCACATGTCGGTATGTTAATGCCTCTTGATAATTCCAGGCACCCAAAAAATTTCTTTTCACCCAATATTCTTTTTCAGAAACAGGGAAATTTTATGCAATTCAATATCGGTGGATACTATATCAAGGAATATTTTCTTGCCGGCCTGTGGCTCAGGCAAACATCTGTAAACACTGATGCATTTATGATTTTACTTGGCATAAAGAAAGACCCTGTAAAGTTCGGATACAGCTATGACATAACCTTTTCCGATGCCAGAATAGGAGCAAAAGGCAGTCACGAGATTTCCTTTATTATTGAACTCAAAGCATCCAAAAGACCGCCATCCTCAAAATGGAGAAAATTAATTTGTCCCAGCTTTTAAAAAATATTAAAATTTTTCTTTTAAATTTGCGTTTAGTTCAGGTAATTGAAAAGAGTAAGTTATGAAAAAAATATTCAATGTAGTATTTACAGCGCTCATTGTTTTCCTATTAAGTTCATGCAGCAACGAACGATCATCCACTACCGGATGGAAATATAATGATGAAAAATGGGGGGGATTTGAGAAACACGAATATGCCGGACAGGAAACCGGACCCGGCCTTGTATTCATACAGGGAGGTACCTTTACCATGGGACAGGTTGAATTTGACCTGCACCGTGAAATGAATTCCCTACCCAGACAAATGACTGTTTCTTCCTTCTACATGGACGAAACTGAAGTCACTAACCTTGATTACAGGGAATACTGCTACTGGTTGCTCAGGGTTTTCGTTGACTATCCAGAGGTATATGAACACGCCTTGCCCGATACGAACACATGGCGTAATAAGCTGGCCTTTAATGAGCCCATGGTCATGTACTACTTCCGTCATCCAAACTATAATGATTATCCCGTTGTTGGTGTTAACTGGATACAGGCATCCAGTTTTGCTTCATGGAGGAGCGACAGGGTCAATGAATACATTATGATCCGGGAAGGATTTCTTAAGCCTAATCCAGACCAGATCAACGAAGATAACTTTAATACCGAATCTTACCTGGCCGGTCAATATGAAGGATTGGTCAAGAAAAAAGTAAAGAGCTATAAAAAAGGACAAAGAGACAGAAGGGTTCGGATGGAAGACGGTATTTTACTGCCTAATTACAGGCTCCCAACAGAAGCCGAATGGGAATATGCCGCACGTGCTGAAATTGGCGATGCCCTTTTTGAAAATGTAAATACCAAAAGAACTTATCCCTGGGCAGGACTTTCCCTCCGTATGGAAGAAGGAAAGCATAAAGGTAAATTTTTACTCAACATGCGCAGGGGCCGTGGTGATATGATGGGTCTGGCCAGCGAACTGAACGATGCCTCATCCCGTACTAACCCTGTTAAATCTTATTGGCCCAATGATTACGGATTGTATAATATGGCAGGTAATGTTGCCGAATGGGTCATGGATGTTTATCGTCCTCTATCATTGGAAGATATGACCGATATGGATCCCTTCAGGGGTAACGTATTCCAGGTTGCCTCCAAAGACGAAGACGGATACCTGCTCGAAAAAGATAGTCTTGGGCGCATTATTTACCGTGATGTTACTCTGGATGAAAACATGAACCGCAGGAACTATAAAGAAGCCGACAATATTGGATACCTGGACGAAACCAATTTTCAGTTAGGAGACCAGTTGTATGATTATGGGGTTTCTTCACTCATCAACAACAAGGCTCGCATTTACAAAGGTGGTTCATGGGAAGACAGGGCATACTGGCAAAGCCCGGGAGCACGCAGGTTCCTTGATGAAGAACAATCACTTCCTACACTTGGATTCCGTTGTGCCATGGTTACTGTAGGCGATGCCAAAAAACATACAAGGAACTTCTAAATTTTCAGGCTATTAAAAAATAAGCTTATGAAATCTAAATTTATAAAATCTTTTTCTGCCCTTCTTGTTGTATCATCCATATTTTTATTCTCTCAACCTGCAAAAGCCCAGTTCTATTATGGAGGAACTGCCGGTTATTTGAATTCTACTGCCTTTGGAACTGATGCATTTGGTGGGATGAATTATATGCCGGGAATGTCAGTGGGTATGAATATGGGATTTAAAATTGTTACTGACCTGAACTTTCAATGGGAGGTGCTCTACAGTACAAAAGGATTTAACCAGAAGTTTATTATAAAAGACCTTGTTAATGCCTATGAGAATGACACAACTGAAATTTTAAGGACTATTACTAAACAGCATACAAACCAACTAAAACTTTCCTATGTCGAGGTTCCTATTTACCTCAAAAAGTCGTTTTCTTTCAAAGGCGGTATCTTCCCTTACGACAGGAAAGTCAGTAAAACAGATTTCGACTTGTTCATAGGTGCTTATGTGGGTTATCTCATGTCTGCCAACTCCACCCTGAAAGCAACAAGGCAGGTAACCAAAACTTCAAAAACCACAACGACTACAGGTGAAACTACGGACACTGCATCATCCTTTATGATTGGGCAGGCTAAAACTGTTGAAATGCTGACTGCAGATGATTCAGCATCGCAAAGTACTCTTCTTGCCTTGCTTCCATCGTCAACACCATCCCTTAGTGGCGGTTTGAATTCAATTGATGTGGGTATTGTGCTGGGCGCTGGATTTAGTGTAGAACTGTCACCAACAACAAAGTTCTATATCAACGCCCGTTATTCTATGGGGGTTTTGTCCATTGATAAAACCTATTTCAATAATACTGCTAATTTCTTTATACCCAATAATGCAGGAGAATATACCATCAACGGAAGCAATTATTCTTTGACAAGCACATCTACCAAGATTGATTTACGAAATAAAGGTGTAGGTGTTTATATAGGGTTCATTCATTACATCGGCATGAATATCTAAGATACATTTGCATTAAAAAGCTAATCCCGGATTTACTCCGGGATTTTTTTTGAAAATTATCCAACTTGTTAGAACGAATTGCGGATATTTGCTGCGGATTAAAAATCCATCGGGGTGTAGCGCAGTTCGGTTAGCGCGCTTGACTGGGGGTCAAGAGGTCGGGAGTTCAAATCTCCCCACTCCGACTTAGCCACTTTCGGGTGGCTTTTTTTATTGCCTTTCTGCAGTTCGGGGCAAGCGTCCCGATGAACCCGGGAAGGTCGGGAGTTCAAATCTCCACACTACGAATTAGCCACTTTCGGGTGGCTTTTTTTATTGCCTTTCTGCAGTTCGGGGCAAGCGTCCCGATGAACCCGGGAAGGTCGGGAGTTCAAATCTCCACACTACGAATTAGCCACTTTCGGGTGGCTTTTTTTTATTGCCTTTCTGCAGTTCGGGCGAGCGTCCCGATGGACTCAGGAAGGTCGGGAATTCTAATCTCCACACTCCGAATTAGCCACTTTAACGTGGCTTTTATTATTGCCTTTCTGCAGTTCGGGGCAAGCGTCCCGATGAACTCGGGAAGGTCGGGAGTTCAAATCTCCCCACTCCGACTTAGCCACTTTCGGGTGGCTTTTTTTTATTGCCTTTCTGCAGTTCGGGTGAGCGTCCCGATGTACTCGGGAAGGTCGGGAGTTCAAATCTCCCCACTCCGACTTAGCCACTTTCGGGTGGCTTTTTTTATTGCCTTTCTGCAGTTCGGGGCAAGCGTCCCGATGAACCCGGGAAGGTCGGGAGTTCAAATCTCCACACTACGAATTAGCCACTTTCGGGTGGCTTTTTTTATTGCCTTTCTGCAGTTCGGGGCAAGCGT
>CAZVAY010000228.1:0-4778 GCA_964625265.1 uncultured Sphingobacteriales bacterium
ATAAACCTGATGATCCTTTTCAGGGAATACGATTTCAACCCCAACATCTATCAGCGGAATGTCCTCTATAATTTTAGCTATGATGACAAAGGCGGCAAATTCCGGAACTTTGACCTGATCATTGGCAACCCTCCCTGGGGCGCAGAATTCAAAATTGAGCAGAGTAGCTTACTGAAGGAAAAATATCCGGAAATACTCTCATTTGAATCCTATTCGTACTTCATTTTGATTGCCCTGGATATGCTGAAATCCGGAGGCAGCCTCTCATTCATCCTTCCTGAATCCATCCTCAACATACGGACGCACAAAGACATTCGTCAATATATTCTTAAACATACCCGGATTAACAGGATATTCAGTTATGGCAGGATTTTCAGGAATGTATTTACCCCTGTCATACGTATTGACCTTGTTAAAGAAGTTAAACCCGGACATAGCCTGAAAGTCCGTAGTGAGTCGAAGTGTTATAATATTCAGCAAAACAGGTTCCTGCAGAATTCGGAGTTTATATTTGACATCTACAAAACACCTGAGGACGAGGAGCTTATATCTAAAGTATATTCCCTGCCCTATGTTACATTGGGCTCAAAAGCAGACTGGGCTTTGGGCATTGTCACTGGTAACAATTCGGGGTTTATCAGCAAAGGAAAAAAACCGGGTTTCCAGGAGATTATCAAGGGGACCGATATCCGGCATTTTACCATCAATCCGGTAAGCCAGTATATCAGGTACGAACCTGACAAATTCCAGCAAATGGCACCAATCACCCGGTACAAAGCACCCGAAAAACTGGTTTATAAATTTATCTCATCCAGGTTAATTTTTGCCTACGACAATAAACGGAGGCTCACCCTGAACAGTGCCAATATTTTAATACCCAAAGTGGAAAACTATCCGATTTTGTCCATCATGGCCCTTTTTAACTCAAAACTTTACCAGTTTTTATTTACAAAAATGTTCTTTACACATAAAGTATTGCGTAGCCATCTTGAACAATTGCCCTTGCCTGCATTTGAATCCAGAGACCTTTTGAAGTTAAAGAAACTTTCCGAACGAATCATTCTGGCTTCTGCCGATTATTCCTATTATTCCGGCAGGATTGATGAGTTGAATGAGTATGTTTACAAACTATTCAACCTGAATGAAAAAGATATTGCCCTGGTAGAACAGAATGTTTGATCCACAGAACCAGGGACAGCAACTCTGAATATTCCTTATTTTCGCACCATTATTGTACAAACGGGCGCCATGAATTTACATCTCTCGACCAATTATCCTTTGTTATTCCTGATGTTATGTCTACTGGGAGGGCTTGCATATGCATCAATACTATATATTAAAAATGATTTCGGCACCGGCAAGCCATTTTATTCCTGGCCCAACTTACTGATGATGATCCTGAGGATTATATCAGTCAGCCTGATTGCGTTTTTTCTGTTAAACCCATTTATTCAAAGAAGGTTCAGGCATATACAAAAACCACTGATAGTCATTGGGCTTGATAATTCAGCCTCCATGACAATCGGCAATGATTCTGAATTTGTCAGAAAAATATTACCCGAAAAACTGGATAAGCTGACCCGGAAACTGGATAACAAATACGAGGTGAAAACGCTGCTTTTTGATAGTGAAACAAAGGGGGATGAATCCCCGGAATTCAATGGTCAAAACACCAATATTTCATCATTTATTAATGAAGTCGACAACCTTTACAAGGGCCAAAACCTTGGGGCAGCCCTCCTGTTTTCTGATGGTAATTACAACCTGGGCTCTCAGCCGTTACAACCGGTTCTTGAACTAGGCATCCCGGTTTACCCTGTTTTGTTCGGTGATACGACTCATTACCCGGATTTAATCATAGATGAAGTTGAGGCAAATGCCATTGCCTATAAAGGGAATGTTTTTACTGTAAAAGTAACTACGCTGTCAAACAGAATGAATGGCAGTTCGGCTACCTTGAAAGTTACTAAAAATGGAAAAACAGCCGGGACAAAACAATTACATTTTAGCTCGGATCAGGATGAGAAAATAACAGAGTTCCAATTGGAAGCAGGGGAAATTGGTTTACAGAAATATACCGTTACTGTTTCAGGCAACATACAGGAAGATAACCTGGTCAATAATACCAAAAACTTCTATATTGAAGTTCTTGAAAACAGAAAGAAATTATTATTCCTGGCAGCAGCCCCTCATCCCGACCTGAATGCCCTGAAAAATGCTTTTGAAACCAATAGCGATTATCAGGTTGAAAGTTATCTGGCCATTGATTTTTTGAAAAAAAAGGACTTGGTGGAAAACCTGAAAAAGTTTGATGCCGTATTTCTTCACCAACTCCCTTCAAGGCAATACCCGGTTACCTCCCTGCTGGCTGCACTTGAAAACTACAGGATACCACAATGCTTTATTATTGGTGAAAAAACTTCACTTGATCATCTATCTGCTTCCCAGGACGGTTTTCAGGTCATGGAAAAAAGCAGTAGCACCAATGAGTCTACGGCCTCCCTTAACGACAACTTTGCATACTTTACTACAGGAGACAAAGTCGAATCATTGACAAGGATCCTGCCTCCGTTATACTGTCCTTTCGGTGATTACAATATCAGTCTGCCACATCAGATACTTATGTTTCAGAAAATAGGAAAACTGGTGACAGATATGCCCCTCTGGGTGTTCGTTGAAGGATTACAGGTTCGTAAAACCTACATTTGCGGAGAAGGTATCTGGCGTTGGCCATTGACAGAATTTAAGGTAAACGGTAATAGTGAGCAATTTAAAAAGCTTCTGTACCAAACTGTGCAATACCTTTCAGCCACCGGTAATAAAAGAAGGTTTTTCCTGAAAGATTTCAAAAAAGAGTTTTTCGAAAATGAGGAAATAGTTTTCAAGACGGAGTTGTATAACGAAAGTTTTGAATTTTTTCCCGATGCCTCAATCAAGCTCATTATTACAGATGAAAACAGGAAGAATTACAATTTTGAATTTTCTGAATCAGAAGGTTTTTATAAGGCCAATGCAGGGAGTTTGGCAGCAGGCAACTATCATTTTACTGCATTAACAAAAATCAACGGTAAAGATTTGAACCTCTCAGGAGAATTTATTGTGAAAGAAAACAATGCAGAATACCAGCAAACTACAGCCAATTACAAACTGATGAACCAAATTGCCTCTACTTCAGGCGGACGGATGTTTTTTAGCAACAACTTCCAGGCTTTGCCGGATACACTGGCCGGCAGAGACGACCTGAAACCAATCTCATTTCAGGAAACTGAGAATAAAAGCCTGATCAATTTGAAGTCACTGTTTTTTGTCATTTTAATCCTGTTAAGTGCTGAATGGTTTTTCAGAAAATATTTCGGCAGGTATTGAACCGGCATAAAAATCGTCCGGTTATAAAAAATTTAAGGCTCAAATAATAATATCCAAAGACTCTCGTTTGACAAGGGTAAATCTATTATTAGCATAATGAACAGCCTATGGAACATAAATACACTAGTGAAGAAAAAATTCTTCAATATATTTATAATGAGCTTGATTCAGCGGACACGCACGATATTAAAAATAAAATCGAAGATAATTATGACCTGAAAAACGAATACCAGGTTTATAACAAGCTTCTTCGATATCTTGACCGCCTGATAGAAAGCCCCTCTCAGAATGTGGTAGAAAAGATCATGGATTACTCAAAGAACTATTCCAAAGAAAAAAGTTCACTTTAACTTTATTTATTCAAAGATCTTTCGAAGACCCTGGCCATGGGCAAATAATCATTTACCTCTTTAAACTCAATTCAGGAGCATCCTGTCAACAACATTCTTTTCAAGGCTGTTGCCAAAATCTTTGTGTGTGAATTCATTGGAATGGATGTCATAAAGATAATCCCTGCCCCATTCATGGTGATTTTTAGCCACCAATTCAATAGCCTCGCTCAATAAATAAGCCTCTTTGTTGGTCATAACAGGGTGAATGGATAATCTTATCCATCCCGGTTTTTCAGAAAAATCACCCCGGTCTATTTTTTCAGTGATCCTGTGCGAGTTCTCATAGGAGACATGCAGGAGGTAATGGCCGTAGGTTCCTGCACAACTACAACCACCCCGTGTTTGAATACCAAAGCGGTCATTGAGTAGTTTTACCCCAAGGTTATAATGCAGGTTTTCAATATAGAATGAGATTACTCCCAGACGGTCTTCTATTTCATGAGCCAGGATATGCAAGCCGGGAATTTTTTTTAGCCGTGGGAAGATAATCCCAAGCAACTCCTTTTCCCTGTCCAGCATTTTTTTTGTTCCCATTTCTTCCTTGAGTTGAACGGCCAAAGCCGCTTTAATAGTTTGTAGAAATGGGGGTGTCCCGCCATCTTCCCGGATCTCGGGGTCAACAAAATAATGTCTCTCATTCCAGGCGTTAGTCCAGCTAACAGTTCCTCCACCGGGATGGTCGGGAATCTTGTTTTTATATAATTGTTTATTGAAAATCAGGATTCCGGGACTACCAGGCCCACCTAAAAACTTATGGGGTGAAAAATAGATGGCATCAAAGGATTCAAGGGGGTCGTCCGGGTGCATATCAATATCCACATAGGGGGCAGAACAGGCATAATCAACAAAATATAACCCGTTGGCCTGATGGATCATTTTGGCTATCTCCCGGCAGCAGGGCTCAATGCCCGTCACATTTGAACAGGCAGTGATTGTAGCTATTTTTAATTCCCTATCCCTGTACTTTTCCAATAGTTTTTCGAAATACTCAATATTAATAAGCCCTTTTGAATTTGGTGG
>CAZVAY010000229.1:0-4758 GCA_964625265.1 uncultured Sphingobacteriales bacterium
GTATGCCCAGGGTATTGCACTCGCAAAACTTGTCAACCAACAAAAAACCTTGCTAATCATTGATTCAATAGAAGTGGGCCAGTTTGCGAATGGGCGCTTTGCAGGGAGTTTCTCCGATAGGGGGTTTTATGGGTTACTGCGGTATTTAAGCCAGGAAAACAGAGGTTTATGCCTCATTACTTCACAGGTTGAGATCAGGGACCTGTCCCAGTTTAACAGGGAATATGTCAGATCACTTGTGTTGAATGACTTAAAAACTGAAAACGCTGCCGAATTATTAAGGTCCCAGGGAATCAAAGGCGATGAAGTCGTATTGTTTGAGGTATTGAAAGACTTCGGTACCAACCCGCTTTTGTTAAAAATACTTGCTCAGTATCTGATACAGTTTTGTCAGTCTGATATTTCGAAAACATATCATCTTCCTCAACTCGAAAATGAGGACGATACCTCACATTATCTTCGGGTTCTAAAACCCTTCGACCAGGCTTTGGCAGGCACAGCTGAACTAAATGTATTAAGGATTCTTTGCCTATTTGATTACCAGGCTGACCTGGAAGCCGTAAATCAATTTACGAAAAAACCTGTAATTGTTGGATTTAACGAGTACCTGGTAGATGATAAATCTGTAAATATCTCTGAAATTCTTGACAATATTGTTAAATATAACCTTGCTTTCTTCGATGAAAAGGGCCACTGTTTTATCAGGAATTCTGTACGTAAATATGTGGTTGAGTATATTCTGGCCGGCATGCACAAAGAGCTGAAGCAGGCACACCATCGGCTGTATAATTATTATAAAAACAAATGCACCGAAGAACAGCCTTCAACCCTGGCAGAAATGAAACCGGCCCTGGCGGCTCTGATGCATGGCTGCCTTTCAGGGGAACATAATGAAGTCTGGGATAATATCTACCTGCCTAAGGTGACCCGTAATAACCAATATTTTATTCTACACAGGTTGAAATCATATGGTAGGTTAATATCAGCCATTACCAATTTTTATGATAAACGCTGGCAACAGGTAAACATGGAATTAAAGGAAGCAAACAGGACTTCGGTGCTGGGTGCATCCGGATATGCGTTAAAAGCAGTTGGCCGGAACCGTGAAGCAGCTCAAACTATGCAGGCTGGTCTTGATATTTTAATCCGGATCCAGGATTGGAAAGACGCTGCCATTAGTGCTGAGAGTATTAGCGAACTGTATTTAAAACTCGGTGAAGTGTCAAGGGCCGTTGATTTGGCTCACATGAGCCTCGATTTTGCTGATCAAAGTAAAGATACTTTTCACAGGTGGAGCAAACGCTGCACATTTGCTCATGCCCTTTATGTTTCAGGAAAAACAGATGAAGCTAGACAATACTTTATTGAAGCAGAAGGTATTTTGCGAAAAGAAAATCCCGATTATCTTCTTTATGGCCTTGCAGGTTACCATTTTTGTAAGCTGTTATTGGATTATGGTAATCCGGTTGAAGTTATTGAAAGGGTCAAACAGGTTCTGGAATGGATGGGAGATGATTACTGGTTAATGGGGAAAGCTCTTGACTGGCTGTCCATAGGGAATGCTTACCTGCTTGCTATTGAAAAGTTCAGTGGTACTGAGTTCAACCTGGCTGAAGAATATATTAACAAATCCATAGAGGCACTGACTACCGAAGGCAACGATGAATATTTAATTCAGTCTGTCCTCGCCAAATCCAAACTATACAGGTTGAAAAAGGATATTAAAAATGCAGAATTATCACTGGCCGAAGCATTTGAAATTGCTGAGCGGGGGAACCTGATCCTCGATAAAATCAATTGTTATATTGAAGAGATCAATCAATTTGTCGAATTAAAAAAACTTCAAAAGGGTTTTGAGGTCTTTATCAAAGTACGGGAACTGGTTGAAAAACACGGTTATTTGTTAAAACAGGATGAAGTAATCCGGCTGAGGTCACAGCTTGGGGTTTGATTATTTGAAAAAATTCAAAAAAAGATTTGGAAACAGGCTTTATTGGCTGTATATTTGTTTAGAATTAATTTCAATAAGTATAAATTCCAAACAGAAAATTAAATGAATTTCGAACTCCCTAAATTAAATTACGCCTATGATGCCCTGGAACCATACATTGATGCCAGGACTATGGAAATTCACTATTCAAAACACCATGCAGGTTATGTCAATAATTCGAACAATGCTCTTGCTGACTTAAATGAAAATAAAAGTATTGATGATATTTTAAAAAATGTTTCGGGCTATTCAACTGCCGTACGGAACAATGTTGGCGGGCATTACAATCATTCTTTATTCTGGGATATTATGTCGCCAAATGGCGGAGGGTCTCCCGGGGGCGAATTATTGCAGGCAATTAATTCATCTTTTGGCTCATTTGAAGATTTTTGTATTAGCTTTGTAAAAGCAGCTACAACCCGGTTCGGTTCGGGTTGGGCCTGGGTATATATAAAAGATAATGCTTTGGCAATAGGATCGACACCCAATCAGGATAATCCGTTGATGGATCTTGCTGATATCCAGGGAGCACCTATTATGGGACTGGATGTCTGGGAACATGCCTATTACCTGAAGTACCAAAATAGAAGGCCTGAATATATTAAGGCTTTCTGGAATGTCGTTGATTGGAGCAAAGTTGCTGACAGATTTATGCAAGCCAAATAGCTAAACTCCATACCTTTTTCCCCGTTCCAATCAACTTTTTAGCCGGCCTCCCAGGCCGGCTTTTTTAATTTTATCTCTATTTTTGACCACCAATAAATTTAGATGGAACCAACCAGCCAAATAGAGCACGAAGGCATTGTCGTTAAAACCGGGCCGGACAGGGTAACGGTAAAAATGATTGTGAAGTCTGCCTGTGCTTCCTGCCAGGTAAAAGCTGCCTGTAATTTGGCGGAAACAGAAGAGAAAATCGTTGAGGTTAAGACAGGCAGGAATCAGTTTATAGTGGGCCAGCGGGTAACGGTCGGCATGAAAAAAAGGCAGGGGTACAGGGCACTGCTCCTGGGTTACCTGTTTCCTTTCGTGATATTGGTATTTTTTCTCATTCTGTTTCAAAAGTTGGGTTTCTCTGACGGGTGGTCGGCATTGTGGGCATTCAGCCTTCTGTCGCTCTATTATTTCATTCTTTATTTAACAAGAAAAAAACTCGATAAAAAATTCAGTTATTCTGTTTCAGCCCTTGAATAGCCTGGTGGATATTTTGTTTATTCATTAACATATTCTTATCTCTTCATATTCAAATATCTTGGGATGAAAAATTGCTAATCTTTCTTGACCGTTACATATAAATGTTTATACATTTGCGCTCTATTGATTATGACGAATTGCTGATGTAGAATAAATCATTTGCTGTGAGTGAAGTTGTATTGTATGCAGTTGGAACTTTGGGGATTTTAGGAGTCCTTGCAGCTATTATCCTGTATTTTGTAGCTCAGAAATTCAAGGTGATTGAAGATCCGAGAATTGATGAAATTGAAGAAGCATTGCCGGCTGCAAATTGCGGTGGGTGTGGTTTTGCCGGTTGCCGGAACTTCGCTGAAGAAATCGTTAAGGCAGGAGCCATGGAAGGATTCAACTGCCCTGTGGGAGGTGATGAGGTCATGGATGTAGTCAGCTTTCTGATGGGGCTTGAGGCTGAGGCCAAAGAACCTGAAATTGCTGTCATGCGATGTAATGGTTCCTGTGAAAATTCACCATCCAAAACCCTTTATGATGGGGTTCGTACCTGTTTTGTAGCCAATGCTTTATTTGCAGGTGAAGGCGGTTGTGCCTATGGTTGCCTGGGGTGTGGTGATTGCGTTGCTGCCTGTGATTTTGATGCGATGTTTATGGATGCCGATACAGGCTTGCCTGTGATTCAGGATAATTGTGTGGCTTGCGGAGCCTGTGTAAAAGCCTGTCCCAGGGATATTATTGAACTCAGGCCGAGAGGGAAAAAAGATAAAAGAATTTTCGTTAGTTGTGTCAACAAGGAAAAAGGAGGGCCTGCCCGAAAAAATTGTTCCGTAACCTGTATCGGTTGTGGAAAATGCGTAAAAGTCTGTGCGTTTGATGCCATTACCATCGATAATAACCTGGCCTATATTGAGTCGGAAAAATGCAGGCTTTGCCGTAAATGTGTTCCGGAATGCCCGACAGATGCCATTTGGGAAGTTAATTTCCCACCACGTAAAGTAAAGCAGGAAGACAACAGTAACCTTAAAGAAGTTGAAGAAGAATCAAAAGCTTAAGCATTCGTAACCCATGTACAGTACATTTAATATAGGCGGAATTCACCCGGAAGAAAATAAGATAACCCAAAGTGCTGCTGTACGCAATTCCTCATTACCCAACAGGGTATTTATTCCGTTAGGTCAGGCATTGGGGGCGCCTTCGTCACCGGTTGTCGGAAAAGGTGATGTTGTTAAAGCAGGCCAGTTAATTGCCCGTGGTGATGCTTTTATTTCTGCCCATGTTCATTCATCGGTGTCCGGAAAGGTAGTAAAAATCGATGAAGTGGTTGACACCAGTGGTTACAGGAGAAAAGTTGTTGTGATTGATGTGGAAGGGGATGAATGGTTGCCTGAAATTAATCTCGATATGGAACCTCTAACCGATATAAATGATTGGGGCCGGGAGCAGGTCGTTGACAAGGTGAGGGAAGCGGGAATAGTGGGCCTGGGAGGAGCTACATTCCCCAGCCATGTAAAACTTATGGTTCCTACCGGGAAACATGTAGAACTCCTTATTATATGAGATCTCTTTTGCGATTTTTTGCAACCCCT
>CAZVAY010000230.1:0-4752 GCA_964625265.1 uncultured Sphingobacteriales bacterium
ATCAGAATCAATAAATCGCATTTTCCAGGCGATCTCTTCAATGCAGGATATTTTCATGCCCTGCCTGTCCTGAAGCACATGTACAAACTGCCCTGCCTGCATCAAAGAGGCAAAAGTCCCGGTATCGAGCCAGGCTGTGCCACGGCTGATCAATTCAACCTGTAATTTGCCTTTTTGCAGGTAATGCTTATTGACATCTGTTATTTCATATTCACCGCGGGCAGATGGTTTTAGGTTTTTGGCTATTTCAACAACATCATTGTCATAAAAATACAATCCGGGAACTGCAAAATTGGATTTTGGCTGAGCAGGTTTCTCTTCAATGCTAATTACTTTTTTATTGGAATCAAATTCAACAACCCCGTATCGTTCAGGGTCATTGACATGATAGGCGAAAACAATACCCCCATCCGGATCGGTGCATTGCTGTAAGGTTTTGGGCAAGTCCTTACCATAAAAAATATTGTCGCCAAGAACCAGGCATACTTTGTCGTTTCCAATGAATTCTTCACCCAGGACAAAAGCCTGGGCAAGGCCGTTGGGAACTTTTTGTTCCGTATAGGAAAATTTTAATCCCAGATCTTCCCCGGTCCCGAGTAGTTTTTTAAAGTTTGGCAGGTCTTCAGGAGTACTGATAATTAAAACCTCCCTTATTTTTGCCATCATAAGGATTGACAGGGGATAATATATCATGGGTTTGTCGTAAACCGGCATCATTTGCTTGCTCATAGCCAATGTTAACGGATGTAAGCGTGTACCTGCTCCTCCGGCAAGAATAATTCCTTTCATATTTGAAGTAGACTTTAGATTTTAAACTTTACACCTAAGATTTTAGAAAAAAAATTTATTGAATAAGTAGTTTCTTGTTATTTTTCTTTCATCTTTTATCATATTGATCTGCATAATAATTCTGATAGGCACCTGAAGTTACATTGTTTAGCCAATCTTCATTTTCGATATACCAATCGACAGTTTTTCTCAATCCTATCTCAAAAGTAAGTGAGGGTGACCATCCTAATTCATTTTCCAGTTTTGACGGGTCAATGGCGTACCGCATATCATGGCCTGCTCTGTCTTTGACATAGGTAATAAGTTGAGAGCTTTCACCCGGTTTACGCCCTAATTTCTCGTCCAGGATTTCACAAAGTTTATGAACAATGTCAATATTTCTCCACTCATTTTTGCCGCCAATATTATAAGTTATCCCAACCTCCCCTTTGTGATAAATAAGGTCGATGGCGGCAGCATGGTCTTCCACCCATAACCAGTCCCTGATATTATGTCCCTTCCCATATACGGGCAGAGGTTTTTTATTTTTAATGTTGTGGATCATCAGTGGCAACAGCTTTTCAGGAAACTGGTAAGGGCCGTAATTGTTAGAACAATTTGAAATTTTTACCGGAAGCTTATAGGTGTGCCAATATGCCCTGACAAGGTGGTCGGAACTTGCCTTGGAGGCAGAATAGGGCGAGCGGGGGTCGTATGAGGTAGTTTCAACAAAATAACCCTCATCTCCCAGGCTGCCATAAACTTCATCCGTAGAAACATGATAGAATACATGGCCATCCATGTTGTCCTGCCAGCTTGTTTTAGCCGCATGGAGCAGGTTGAATGTCCCGATGATATTAGTTTCAATAAATTCTCCCGGGTTCATGATCGACCGGTCTACGTGTGACTCTGCAGCCAGGTGAATGACACCGGAAAAAATATTATCCTCAAAAAGTTTCTGAATAAATGCCTGATCTGTAATATCTCCTTTAACGAAAGAATAGTTCTTCTTTTTCTCAATATCAATCAGGTTTTCAAGATTACCTGCATAAGTAAGTTTATCCAGGTTGACAATCTGGTAATCAGAGTATTTGTTAACCAATCTGCGAACAAGGTGTGAACCAATGAATCCGGCACCACCGGTTACTAAAATTTTCTTCATAGCCTTACATATAACCTTCTACTGAAATTCCGGTAATGATTTAAAATAATCTATGGTACGTTTAAGCCCCTCGTGCCTTTTTACTTTGGGTTCCCATCCCAATAATCTCTTTGCTTTGGAAATATCCGGTTGCCTGACTTTCGGGTCATCAACAGGGAGTTCCTTGAAGATAATTTTTGATTTTGTACCGATAATCTGAATTACTTCTTCTGCGAATCCTTTAATAGAAATCTCATCAGGGTTACCAATATTGACCGGATCGGAATAATCACTGTGAAGCAAACGGTAAATGCCTTCAACCTGATCGTCAATGTAGCAGAATGAGCGGGTCTGGCTACCATCACCAAATACAGTAATATCCTCTCCCCGTAGTGCCTGGCCTACAAAAGCCGGTAATGCCCGTCCGTCATCCAGCCGCATCCGGGGTCCATAGGTGTTAAAAATCCTGATAATCCGGGTTTCCAGGCCATGATACCTGTGGTAGGCCATGGTGATAGCCTCCTGGAACCTTTTTGCTTCATCGTAAACCCCGCGTGGACCTATAGGGTTCACATTTCCCCAATATTCCTCTTTCTGGGGATGGATAAGCGGGTCACCGTAAACTTCAGAAGTAGAAGCAATCAATAACCTGGCTTTTTTGGCAAGCGCCAAACCCAGCAGGTTATGAGTACCAAGGCTGCCTACTTTCAGGGTCTGGATAGGCATTTTCAGGTAGTCAATAGGGCTGGCCGGTGAGGCAAAATGAAGGATATAATCCAGGTCGCCCGGTACATGAACGAAAGTACTGACATCATGATGGAGAAACTTAAACTGTTTCAACCCAAAAAGATGTTCAATGTTGTTGAGGTCACCGGTTAATAGGTTGTCAATTGCATAAACTTCAAAACCTTCGTTGATAAACCTGTCGCAAAGATGAGAACCAATAAAACCGGCAGCACCTGTTATCAGTACTCTTTTTCGTTTAAAACCGTCTTTCATAGCGGGATATTTAATTATTATTTGGCTGCATTTCTACCAATGGAGAAATAGTCGAATCCGATTTCCAGCATTTCATCATGCTCATACAGATTCCTGCCATCAAAAATAACTTTATTTTTAAGTTTCAGGGCAATTTTCCCAAAATTCGGGTTCCGGAATGCCTGCCATTCTGTAACCACCAGGAGGCAATCTGCACCGTCCAGAATGTCATATTGCATATTCCCATACTGGATTTTATCACCAAGCACACTCTTTACATTTTCCATAGCTTCAGGGTCGTAGGCAACGACTTCTGCGCCTTCTTCGAGAAGTTTGTTGATAATGTATAAGGAGGGTGCTTCGCGGATGTCATCGGTATTGGCTTTGAAGGCGAGGCCCCACATGGCAATTTTCCTTCCTTTGAGGTTGCCTCCAAAATAGTCCTTTATCCTCGGAACCATCACTGTCTTTTGTTTGTTGTTAATATCCATTACAGCTTCCAGTATCCTAAGATTCATACCATAATCGCTGGCAGTTTTATGGAGCGCCTGAACATCTTTGGGGAAACAACTACCACCATATCCAATCCCGGCATATAAAAAGTGTTTACCAATTCTGACATCGGTTCCCATTCCTTTTCGAACCATGTCTACATTGGCGCCTACCAGGTCGCAAAGATTGGCTATTTCGTTCATAAAAGTAATTTTAGTAGCTAAAAATGAATTTGCAGCATACTTAGTCATTTCTGATGAACGCTCGTCCATAAATACGATGGGGTTGCCCTGGCGGACAAAAGGTTTATATAGTTTCTCCATTCTTTCTTTAGCTTTAATTGATTTTGTTCCAATAACAATCCGGTCAGGCTTCATAAAGTCATCAACTGCAAATCCCTCTTTGAGAAACTCAGGGTTAGACACTACGTCAAAATCAACCTGGCATTTTTCACTGACCCGGGCATTGACTTTATCTGCTGTTCCCACGGGTACGGTACTTTTGTTTACAATGACAGTATAATCCTTCAGCAAAGGGCCAATCTCCTCAGCCACATCAAGGACATAATGCAGGTCGGCTGAACCGTCTTCACCCGGTGGTGTTGGCAGGGCAAGGAAAATGACCTCGGCTTCTTCAATTCCTTCTTCAAGCGAAGTAGTAAAAAATATCTTTTTCTGTTCAATATTGCGCTGGAACAAAACCTCCAGGCCGGGTTCATAGATCGGGATCTTTCCCGCTTTCATCAAGTTGACTTTTTTCTCATCAATGTCAACACAGGTAACCTGGTTTCCTGATTCGGCAAAGCAGGTGCCGGTAACCAGGCCCACATACCCCGTTCCGATTACTGATATTTTCATAGCCAAAATTTTTAGGTTTAAGAAAAATTAAATAGAAAGGTTTAAATCGTTAGTTTTGCTTTTCTATTCGGTGGCTAAAATACTATGCTATGAAAAGCGTAAGCAAATTTATTTTAATTTTTGTCTCCACAATAGCTTTTTCCAGCCACCTGGCTGGTCAGGCCAGCTTACGTGATTCCTCGATCAATATGGGGATAGCCGGTTTTAATTATTCCTATTTTATTCCGTTTTCTGATATGAAAGACCGGTATGGCCATAGTGCCATGCTGGGTATCAATGGTGGTTTTAAACATAGTTCAAATTTTTTCGTGGATGCTGACCTGGGTTTTTTATTCGGCACTGAAGTAAAAGAAAATAATATCCTGGACGGGGTTATGACTAACAAGGGTTACCTGATTAATGCGCAGGGTTTAATGGAACCGGTTGCCCTGGAAGAACGTGGCATTCAGTTTCATGTAAGTTTGGGTAAAATGTTCCCATGGCTGGGGCCAAATCCCAATTCCGGTTTTTTTATTT
>CAZVAY010000231.1:0-4722 GCA_964625265.1 uncultured Sphingobacteriales bacterium
ATTTATGTCATACTTTTGTATCAATAGTCTTGAAAATGAAATTGAATAAACTGGTAGTTACAGACCTTGATGGGACCCTGCTTAACGATAAGAGGGGGATTTCGGCTACAAATAGAAATTGCATTCATTTTTTAGCTTCATCAGGGATTAAAATTGCGGTGGCTACAGGGCGTTCCATTTATTCTGCCCGAAAGGTACTCGATACCTCCATAAATATTGATTACATCATTTGTTCTATGGGGGGAGCTATTTTTAACTGGGAAACCCGGCATTTATTATCTGAAACAAAGATGAACAAAGATGAAATCCACAGTTCCATATCACTTTTTGTAAAACTGCGTATCGATTTCACCATACAGGAAATCGCTCCCCATAACCATATTTATCAATACTTCGCATTTAACAGTATTAAAGATTTTGAGAGAAGAAACAACCTTTACAATGGTTTTTGTAAGCCACTTGGTGATATTAACAACCCGCCTGAATACGCCAGCCAGGTTATTGGTTTTATCCCTCAGGATAAAGGAGAGAAACTTACGCTGGAGATTAAAAAGAAATTAACAGGGCTGAATGTAATTCGTTCTACATCACCGCTCGACCACAAGACTGTCTGGTTAGAGGTGTACCCCAAAGGAGTTTCAAAAAAAGCAGGGATTGATTATATTGCAGAAAAAGAAGATATTAAACCTGATAATATTTTGGTTATAGGAAATGATTTTAATGATATCGACATGTTAGGTGGATTTACTCATTCATTTGTAGTCGATAACGCACCTTCAGAATTAAAAACCAAATACCCGGTGGTATCCACAAACAATGAGGACGGCTTTTCAGAAGCAGTTGAACGGTGGCTGAATAAGTATTAACCCAGGTTTTTAATCATGATATTCAGTATATCAATGGCTGCATTGGCAATGTTTGTTCCCGGGCCAAATATGCCTGTCACACCGGTTTTGTACAGAAAATCATAATCCTGGTGGGGAATTACACCTCCTACAACAACCATTATATCCTCCCTGTCAAAGGATTTAAGATTATCAATTACTTCAGGGACCAATGTTTTATGGCCGGCAGCAAGGCTGGACACACCCAATATATGTACATCATTCTCAACTGCCTGCCGGGCTGCTTCCTGGGGGGTCTGAAACAAGGGGCCGATATCAACATCAAAACCCAGATCAGCAAAACTTGTTGCAATGACTTTAGCGCCTCTGTCATGGCCATCCTGTCCCATCTTGGCGATCATGATTCGTGGCCGTCTTCCTTCCAGAGCGGCAAATTTATCTGATAATTCTCGTGCTTCCCCGAATTCCGGATCATTGCCCATAACCGAAGAGTAAACACCTGAAATAGACTTTATGGGTGGAGAATAACGTCCAAAAACTTTTTCGCAGGCAAAGGATATTTCACCCAGTGTGGCTTTTTCGCGGGCAGCCTTAACAGCCAGGTCAAGCAAGTTCCCGGAAGCAGTTTCACATGCCCGGGTAATGGCATTCAGGCACTCTTCCACTTTCCGGTTATCCCGCAATGATTTCAACTCATTCAGCCTTTTTAACTGGTTGTTTCTAACTGAAGTATTGTCCACTTCGAGAATATCAATCGGATCTTCTTTTTCCAGCTTGTATTTATTGACACCCACAATGATGTCGTGCCCGGAGTCAATACTTGCCTGCTTTCGGGCAGCAGCCTCTTCAATACGCATTTTGGGAATACCCGTTTCAATGGCTTTTGCCATGCCCCCTAATTCTTCAATCTCCAGGATATGCTTCCAGGCTTTGTGAGCAATCTCGTGTGTCAGATACTCCACATAATAGGAACCTGCCCAGGGGTCAATAGACCTGCAAACCTGTGTCTCTTCCTGGATATAGATCTGTGTATTTCGTGCAATTCGTGCAGAGAAATCAGTTGGTAAGGCAATGGCTTCATCCAAAGCATTGGTATGCAGGCTTTGGGTGTGGCCTAATGCTGCACTCATAGCCTCAACACAGGTCCGGGCAACATTATTGAATGGATCCTGCTCCGACAAACTCCATCCGGATGTCTGGCAATGCGTTCGCAACGCCATTGATTTTGGATTTTTAGGATTAAATTGCTTAACAATTTTTGCCCAAAGCATTCTTGCAGCACGCATTTTAGCAATTTCCATAAAATGGTTCATCCCTATCCCCCAAAAAAACGATAGCCTGGGTGCAAAAGAATCAATGTCCATTCCTGCTTGAATACCCGTTCTCAGATACTCCAGTCCGTCAGCCAACGTGTAGCCCATTTCCAGGTCACAAGTGGCACCTGCTTCCTGCATGTGGTATCCTGAAATACTGATGGAATTAAACCTGGGCATATTTTGAGAAGTGTAGGCAAAAATATCTGCGATGATACGCATAGAGGGTTCAGGTGGATAGATAAAAGTATTCCTGACCATGAATTCCTTAAGAATATCATTTTGAATAGTCCCGGCCAATTGTTCAGGTTTAATCCCCTGCTCCCCGGCAGCGAGGATATAAAATGCCATGACCGGCAATACGGCACCGTTCATGGTCATTGAAACAGACATCTTATCCAGGGGGATCTGATCAAAAAGGATACGCATATCCAGAATTGAATCAATAGCCACTCCGGCTTTACCTACATCGCCTTTCACCCGTTCGTGATCAGAATCATAGCCACGGTGTGTGGCAAGGTCGAAGGCAACGGAAAGCCCTTTCTGCCCGGATGCCAGGTTTCTTCTGTAAAAGGCATTCGACTCCTCTGCAGTGGAAAATCCTGCATATTGCCGGATTGTCCAGGGACGTTGTACATACATGGTGGAATAAGGCCCTCTTAAATACGGAGGTATCCCGGCAGCATAATCCAGGTGATTGAATTTTTTGATATCATCCCGGGTAAAGGTTGATTTAATATCAATTTGTTCCTGGGTTTTCCAGGCTTTTCCACTTTGGGAAGTGTCATGATCAGAGATGGTATTAAGAATAATATTATTTATATCAGGTCTCATAAGATTCTTTTTAAATCAGGTTGAAATCTCTTTGAAGTTGTTCCAATATAGTGATTAGATCAGACCTCGTGTGAATAAACCCATCGACACCCACCGATTTTAATTGATCAATATTCTCAACGGGATTACCGGCCACAAATACTTTCAAAGGCTGTTTGGCCTTTTTAATCATAGGAATAAAATCCCTGGCAAAATCAGTGTATGCATCATCCGAACTGCATAAAACAATGATATCAGCATTGTTGTTCAGGGCAGCGAACTGTGCTTTATCCTTGTCTTCAAACCTTGCATTTTCAACGATTTCAAAACCCGCACAACCGAAAAAGTTCCTGGAGAATATCTGCCTTGCCGATGCCATTCCCGGATTACCAAATGGCAATAGAAAAACAACCGGGTTATTTTTCCCTTCCATTACAGCTTTTTCAGTCCTGATCCGCAATTTCTCAAATGGGTGGGCTTTCCATGCAGGCCTGATCGCCAGAGGATTCTCTTCCTTTGCAGGAGCAAGTTCTTCCAATGTCTCTGCCGTTATTTTATCAAAAATTCTTTCCTGTACATCAGGAAAATCTGTTGTCCCCAATGTTTTGTCTTTCCTTTTTCTGACTTGCTCCTCCCGCCTTCTCTGTATTTTATTTATACTTTCTGTAAGTTCACCTGACTCATACCAGTTGATTATTCCTCCGGATTTTTCAACTGTTTTAAGTATCTGCATGGATGCGTTATATATTTCCTGCGTTAAGTTTTCGATTAAATACGAACCGGCTGCCGGATCAACAACTTTATCAAAATGAGATTCATTTGCCAGGATCAAATGCAGGTTATTGGCAATCCTTTGTGAATAATCTTCCTGTTTTACAAAACCAAGGTCAAATGGCCTGAGTTCAAGTGAATCGGTACCGCCAATAATTGCTGACATTGATTCTGTCGTATCCCGGAGCATATTGGTATACCTGTCGTAAATACTTTTGTTGTACCTGGAAGATACTGAATGAACAAAGCTTCTGCAGGATTTAAGATCGGCAGGTTGGTACTGTGACAGTATGGTTGACCACAGCAATCTGAAAGCCCTGAGTTTGGCAATTTGAATCAAATAATTACCATCTATGGAAAAATTGAACCTGAATAATGATGCTAATTGATCTATGTTAAATCTTTCATCGGTAAGAAAATCGAGGTACTCCATGCCAATGGCAACTGCATAGGCAATTTCCTGTACAGCATGTGCACCTGCATTATGAAAAATCTGCGAATCGACAGAGATACACTGAAAACCGGGAAAATTATCAAGCGTATTTTTTACCAGTGAAATGACTTTCTTTCTGTCAGCTGCAGCATCCCCGAATTTTTCTCCTTTTTCAAAATAAGGGGTGAATATATCGGCCAGACAGCCTCCTTTCATTGTGTTTAAAGAAATATTTTTTCTGTCGGCATATTCTTTCAGCAATTCATTCTGCAATCTGTAGCATTCAGCATTGACAAAATAAACAGATGTCTTTTGAAGGTCAACTGCATCCAGTATTTTTGACAATTCCGCGACAGATGAAATATTTTTGGCATCCAGGATAAAACAATCTATATCGCGGGACTGCCAGTATTTCAAACCGTCTGCCGCACCCGGCCTTAGTGGATGGCTAATACTCATTGCCTTAAGCCAATGATTGTCCTTTTTATAACCTCTTACAAACGAGAACTCACCGGGTGTACTATCCAGGTGTCCTACATGGGCAAGG
>CAZVAY010000232.1:0-4680 GCA_964625265.1 uncultured Sphingobacteriales bacterium
TGAAATAACCAGGGAATATTAAACTGTTTAGCCACCCCAAGGGGTGGCTTTTTTTTTAAAAAAAAGCTTGTGTCATGGTACAATTCAGAGATACAGGATTTTCCCATATTTTTTGTCCGAACTAATAAATTACAACCTTCAGGTTTTTAGAAATACCCTGGATGATTTGGATAAATTCTAATTGTGTCTTTTGAAGAATAAGAACTTCTTTTTCATCAAGCCCGGATTTTTTCAAATCCCTTCTGATCCTTTCAAGCTTTGACTGGCATTTACGAAGATCAAGATGAGCCAGGGCGGAATTGACATCATTCCGGTAATTCTTGTCTATCTCGGTTTCTTTCCCGAATTGCGTTTTCCAATTTACGCTAAGTTCATCCTTGTCAAGGGCAACCCGGCTAATAAATTCCTGTATTTGCTGATCGGAATGATTAATGAAATACCGGATACCGGGATACTCTTTGGTATCGTTGAAAACCTTGACATATTCATTAAATATCTGATGCATAAGAGCATCTTCCCATTCGCTTTCAGCAATTTCGTCAGTGATGACCCTGGCTACTGTTCTTTCTTCATCATAAAGTAAGCTTCCATACAAAACAAGTAATTTGATGATCTTTTGTTCCTGGTTGATCACTGTGGCCTGTGATTCTTTTTCCAACGAAACAGTGCCCTGTGATGGTTGTCCGGTTCTCCTTTTCTGCATCCTCAGCTGTGAAGAACGCTTGTTTAAAATGTGTTTATTTAATTCTGAAAATAAAATATTCTCATCTACATCAAGCAAGCGGCCTAATTCTTTCACATAAAGGCTTCGTGTGACCTGACTTGGAATGGCAGCGATTGAGACAACAATATTCCTTATTGCTTCAGCTTTTTTTATAGGATTATCTGCATCAGTACGCAGGTGAAGTTTGGCTTTGAAGAAAATAAAATCCTCGACATTTTCCTTGAGATAAAGCTTTAACTGTTTGGGAGTTTTCTGCTTCGAAAAAGTGTCCGGGTCTTCTCCTTCGGGCAATGCAATAGCTTTTACAGCCAAACCTTGTTTCAGTGCAATGTCAATTCCGCGCAACGATGCTTTAATACCGGCTTCGTCACCGTCAAAAATGAACGTCAGGTTGGGTGTGTAACGTTTAATCAGTGCAGCATGGCGTTCGGTCATACTTGTACCCAGCGAAGCTATCACATTTTCCACACCAGCCTGAAACATGGAGATTACATCAGTATAGCCTTCAACAAGGTAAACTACATCACTTTTCCTTATCTGGTCTTTTGCTGAATCCAGCCCGTACAGGAAATTGCTTTTATTATATACCTTGGTTTCGGGTGAATTTATGTACTTGGCTTCTTTCGGATCGCTCTTTAATGTTCTTCCGCCAAATCCGATTGTCCTTCCGGCTACAGTCCGAATAGGAAACATAATCCTGTCACGAAAACGGTCAATCAACCTGCCATCGTGGGTTTTTATGGTCATTCCCGAAGCAATGAGGTACTCTTCATTATATTGCTTATCCAGGGCTGCCCTGGTAAAATGGTCAATGGTTCCCGGGCTGTAACCGATTTTGAATTTATCAATGGACTCTTTGGATACCTCACGATGATCCAGATAAGCAAGTCCAATATTTTTCCCTTCCTCTGAATTTATTAGAAGATCGTTATAATAGTCTTCGGCAAAAGCCAAAACAATGTAAATGCTGGATATTTCATCCTTTTCGGCCTCATCTATATTACTCTCTGTTTCCTGGATGTCGATCCTGTATTTTTTTGCCAGGAACCGCAACGCTTCAGGATAGGTGAATTTCTCATGCTCCATCAGGAAACGGACTGAATTCCCTGCTTTCCCGCATCCGAAACATTTGTAAATATCCTTGGATGGCGACACATAAAAGGAAGGTGTCTTCTCATTATGAAAGGGGCACAACCCCACCAGGTTTGCGCCTTTTCGTTTCAGGTTTACAAAATCTGAAATTACTTCGTCAATCCTCGTGGTGTCCAGTATTTGTTGTACCGTGTCTCTCGAAATCATTTTACAACCCCCAGATAATGGATTTTATAATGGGCTAAAATTAATGCTTTGCAAGCAAACCCGAATCATTTACGGAAGATTGTGAATAAAAATTAGCAAGTAACAGGAAGGGTATAAAGTTTACTTTTCTGAAATATTGAGCCCATACCTAAGGTTTTCATATTGGTATAATTCTGCTTTGACTGCCCCGACACTGATACCTGAATATACCCTGACAGGAATATGGTTTTTATCATCCGACACCCAAAGTGTCATATCCTCATCGGTTTTAAATACCCGGTCAACAATTAAAATCGGTTTCAGTTTAAGGCAGGAATACTTTTTACCGTTCATCTCAATCACCTCTTTCCCGTCATATTTAACTCCTACTAAATAAGTTGAATCGTCAATAAATACATTGATCATAAAGGAATCTCCGGGAGTTGCTTTTTCATAATCGAAAGTCCTTGCCAGGTAAATTGATGAAAGAATATCCTGGGTCATTTCCGGAATATTGAATGTTTTTCCATCCCGGTTTTTCAAATACCCCTTTTTGTGATTATATACATAAAACTCACTGCTGTGATAACTTCCTTCGTTAACAATCCTGACAGAGGCAGCCGGTTCAAAACTTTCAACATCAATATAGGATTTGTAGATATCATGTACCTTAAAAAATGAGTTGTAGAACTTGTATGACTTCCCGATACCTTCGATTAAAAAGTGGTCGCGCCCTTTCATCACCTTTGGTTCCGGAGCGATGGACATAGTTACTTCGGCTACCGGGACATTGATCCAAAGTGAATAGCTCAGTTTATACACGAGTTTTTCTCCATAATCAAAAGATGTATTACGCAGGAATGGTGATGCTTGCTGTCCCTGAACCCGGTTGAAACCAATAGCTAAAACCACAAGAAAAACAATTTTTATTAAGAAAGTATTATATCGGTGGGGCTGCATAGAATAATTTTGATGAAGCTATTGTTACAAAGAATATTCCAAGTAATAAATGCCCTTTTCTGAATCAAAAGACGAATGTGGCGTACTTATCAGGAATTCTTATATTTTTGCAGAATTAAAAATAAAATAACAGACTGTTCGATGAACAATAATTATTACACCGTGATCATGGCCGGAGGAGTTGGAAGCAGGTTCTGGCCACTCAGCAAACAAAAAAACCCAAAACAATTCCTGGACGTACTCAATACGGGAAAAACGCTATTCCAGGCTACTTACGACAGGTTCTCAAATATTTGTCCTAAAGAAAACATTTATATTGTTGCCAACAAGGATTATTATCAGTTAATAAAAGATCAAATAAAAGGAATTGATGATGAGCAGATATTGCTTGAACCCATTCCCAGGAATACTGCTCCCTGTATTGCGTATGCCACATACAAGATCAAGGCAGCCAATCCGGATGCCACTATTGTTGTGGCCCCTTCCGACCATCTTATCCTGAATGAAACCGATTTTACAAAAAAAGTAATCAGCGCCATGGATTTTGCATCCAAACGCCAGGTGCTGGTCACGTTGGGGATTACTCCTAACCGGCCCGATACCGGTTATGGTTATATACAGATGAATGAAGATAAAAACGAAAGTGATTTTTATGCTGTCAAAACTTTTACTGAGAAACCCAATACAGAATTGGCTGAAAAGTTCGTTAGCAGTGGGGAGTTTTTATGGAATGCCGGCATCTTTGTCTGGCATGTTAACAGTATTATTTCGGCATTGAGTGCCCACCTCCCCGATGTAGCCAGGTATTTTGATTTTAACGGGAATGTGTATTTCTCCGCAGAGGAAAAACACAAAATTGACGTAGCCTACAACAATTGCCAAACCATATCCATTGATTATGGCATCATGGAAAAGGCAGGCAATGTATTTGTAACCCCCTGTGAATTCGGCTGGTCCGATATCGGCACCTGGAATTCACTTTTCGAGTTTGTTAAAAAAGACGATGACAACAATGCCATTAAAGGCAAATTTGTATTTACCCGTAACGCCAGTAATTGTATTATCAATATTTCAGACGGGAAACTACTGGCTGTCAACAATGTGGATAATCTAATCATTGTTGAATCGGATGATATTATTCTTGTAGCAGATAAAAACCAGGAACAGGATATCCGCCATGTGGTGAATGAGATTAAAACCAAGTACCGCGAAAAGTTTGTTTAGCTTTCCCGATTAGCCGGTAATATTTTGCCAGGTCATGGGTTGAAGTAAATTGGACCATAGATGCGGTTAGTAATACAATCACTAACCCTGTTGCAGGTTAAAACGAAAAAAAATCTTGTACATTTGAACGATTGAATTGAACCAGATCCAACCATCAAAATATGAGTAGAAAACCCCGATTAACATTTTGGCAGATTTGGAATATGAGTTTCGGGTTCCTGGGGATTCAGTTTGGGTTTGCCCTTCAAAACGCCAATGTAAGCCGTATTTTTCAAACCCTCGGTGCAGAGGTTGACACGCTATCAGTATTGTGGCTGGCAGCGCCTGTAACCGGGCTGATCATTCAACCGATTATTGGTCATTACTCCGACAAAACCTGGAATAAGCTGGGGCGCAGGCGTCCGTATTTCCTCGTAGGGGCAATTCTTGCTTCCCTTGCCCTGCTGCTTATGCCCAATTCCCCCGCCCTGTGGGTAGCTGTTGGAACACTTTGG
>CAZVAY010000233.1:0-4677 GCA_964625265.1 uncultured Sphingobacteriales bacterium
GATTTCACTCGCTCTCTCGTTTCTGCCTGAGTTCCAGCATATATGAAAACATCCCGTCCAGCTTTGCCCCGGATTGCAGTCTTCTGTCAATGATCTTGTCAAAAACAACCTGTCTTGTTTTCCTGTCGGGCAATTCGAGGTATACCGATGCCTGTTGCAGGGTCATTTCTTTCCCATCGTGGTGGATCGTCATCGCCCCGCTTTCTTCACTGAATTGCTGTGAGAGCTTGTTCAGTTCTACAAACAGCGGAATATTCTTCTCGCGGTAAAGTTCCACCGAATTGCGGATACTCTTTATCAGAATATGATATGCCTGCTTTTCTTCCAGATATTCAAGCCCTTTGAATTCCAGTAAATGACGGTTGAGTTTGTCATCATAAGGACTGATTTTCGGCTGGATTTCGGTAATCAGGAATTCGTAACGCTTTTTGGCCTCTTTATCCCGGGTATTGCGGGTAAAATTGATGTAAGCCCAGGCAAATTCTTCGCTGGCAAAAGCTTCCACCTCACTCCTCTTCTTCAACCATGCCCTGATTTCTTCCTCCCCGGCAGGTTGTTCTTCCAGTAGCTTATCGAAAAACGGCTGAATCGTTTCGAACCGGTCAAGCCTGATATCTTTTGGTAAAAATTCTCTTTTTTTTGCCCTGTCAATATCCATAAATCTTAGCTATAAAAAACCCCTCTTTCGAGGGGCATTTTTTCTTCAATCATTAAATTATTTTTCTTCCTTGCTTTCGCTTTCCGTTGTTTCTGTTTCCTCAACCTCTTCCGATGGCTCTGGTTCCTTTGACAGGTTTTCCAGAATATCAGGATAAAAGCTAGCAATGTTGTTGTACCAGCGGAGCATTTTTTTCATATCCGACATATACACTTTTTCTTCATCATGGTTCGGTACGGTTTCCTTCATGAATGCTTTAATAGCTTCGGGGTCGCTTTTGTGGTCGAGGCTGAGTTTTAAACCCTCTTTCAGGTAAAAAGCCTTAAATACATCTCCGAGGTACAGGTCGCTGTTGTCATTGGAATAAATGGTAATATCTGCCAGGATCAGCACCTGCAGGTTGGGTTGGACCTTCATCCTGGTGTGGTTTTCATTGAGTGTTTCAACGATAATACCCTTTGGTGTTTTTGACAAAACACGGAACAATTCCCCTTTTCCGCGTATGGCAATGATGTCTTTCAAATCCATAATCTTTTTGTTTTAATAAGTGCCGCAAATATAGTTTGATTCAGCCATTCTTCCGGCATTGATTCAATATTTTCATCTTAATCCATTCCATCAATCCAACTCCCCTGTTGTTATTGCTATTCTGATGGCTGCCATGGCTTGCAGGCTTTTATTATTTTCGTATTATTGTGAAATAACGTCAGATGAAGAAACACCCGGTAATACTGATCTTTTCAATTCTTGTGTGCCTGGCCCTGCCCGGTGACTTTGTTATTAATTCCGCTTTGAATACAGGCTATGCCAATGAGGAGGAATCACCTTCCGATGCCTATAACCAGGAATGGGAAAAAACCCACAATCCTGCAACCGGAAGGATCCCGTATAACGGGGCCTACCTGGCCTATCTGCATTCAGGAAACGAAACGGCACATCCCGGGATGATAGCCAAAAAGGTATTTACCGAAGGCTGGAACCCTGTCAATGACTTTTTCACTACCCTGTCCATCAGCAAGATCACTTATGATCCAAACCATTCCCTAACCTATTATTTCTGTACCGGTGAAGGCTGGTTCAATGCCGATGGCGGGCACGGGGCAGGCGTATGGAAATCAGAGGATGCCGGCCATTCATGGATGCAACTACCAGCCACCAACAACCCTGATTTTGCCTACTGCCAGGATATGGCTATTGACCCCGTGAATTCCTTTATCTACGTTACCACCCGCAATGCCGGACTGCAACGGAGCACCGATGGCGGATTGACCTGGCAAACTGTCCTGGCTGCCCAGGCCGGGTCAAAAGGCAACCGGGCTGCCGATATCGAGTTTACTTCTGATGGTGGGATTTTCGTTACTTTCGGTATGTTTAATATCGATGGCATCTATTATTCCGATTCAGGAGACAGCGGCACCTGGGACTTTCGTATGAATGGTTTTCCTTCTAAGGTTTACAGGATTGAGATGGCCTCAGCGCCCTCAAATCCGGATGTTGCTTATGCCATTCCGGTCAGTTCCGAAAGCGGTGACTCCAATAAGATCAAAGGCATTTATAAAACCACAGACCGTGGACTGAACTGGTTTGAAACCGGCAACCCCAACAATGACTATTATTTTGCCCGTAAGCAGGGCTGGTACGACCTGATCGTGGCAGTGGACCCTGCTGATGAAGACCTTGTAGTGGTTGGCGGCCTGGACTTGTGGCGTTCACAGGATGGCGGTACAAACTGGGAAAGGCTGAGCAGCGGTAAACGCGACCGCGATAATTACGTTCATGTCGACCAGCACGAAATCGTTTTCCTGAACCACGACACCCTCCTGTTTGGCAATGATGGCGGTATCTGGAAATGTGATAACTTTTCCTCTCTCCAGCCTGAGATCTATGCCGTCAATACCGGTTATAATGCCACTCAGTTTTATTCCTGCGACATCCATCCTGCACCCGGACATCATCTGGTCATTGGCGGCACACAGGACAACGGCAGCCTTGGCTCAACCCAACAGGGTGCCAGCGATTTCGACAGGCTATCCGGTGCTGACGGAAGTTTTTGCGCCATCAACAAGCAGAATGGTGTCATGTTTACCTCTACCCAGTTCAAAAGGATATACCGGCATACTGGTAGCAGAGTGGACACCCTGACCAACCATGACCCCAAGAACTCCGACTTTTACTTTATCAATCCCCTGGCGCTCGACTCAAAAAATGATATTCTTTACCAGCCAAGCACAAAGGGTATCTACAGATTGAAAAATGCTTCCGTTGCTTCAAAAGATGAGTGGGAGCTTTGTACACGCGCCTGGAGTAAGATCACGGCCATTGCTGTTGCAGAACAAAATCCTGAAATTGTTTTTATCGCCAGGAGTTCGGGCAATGTTTACAAAATTGAAAATGCCCCCGAAACCGATAACAATTACAAACCCGTTTGGATGTCGCAGGACCTCAATAATGGCCAATCCTACATTTCCTGCATCTATGTTGACCCGGACAACAGTAATCACATGGTGGTTACTTTTTCCAATTATGGTGTCCCCAGTGTTTGGGAAACCAAAGATGCCCTGAGCGACAGGCCGTCCTGGAGCAACTGCGAAGGCGACCTGCCCGACATGCCTGTCAGGTGGTGCATGCTGCATCCTGAAAAAAAATCGACCTGCTACCTGGCTACTGAAACCGGAGTGTATTATACCGACAACCTCAATGGCGAAAATACGCACTGGATTGAAGGGAACAAGGGCCTCGGTTATGTCCGTACCGATATGCTGGCCTACCGCCCTGCCGACAGGACCCTGGTGGCCGCCACACATGGACGGGGTTTGTTTACTACTCAAATAGGGACCAACAGCCCCGCACCGGCCTGGGAAGAACGCGGCCCCACAAATATAGGAGGACGGACACGCACCCTCCTTTTTGACCCCAATGACAAAACCCACCGTAAGGTCTGGGCAGGTAGTGTCTCAGGCGGATTGTGGGTTACTTCCAACATTGGCCATATTGGCTATTACAACGATCTTTCTTATTCCGGTGCTGACATTGCCATCCAACAAAACCCAATCCCCCATAGCGGTACCTTCATTTCTTTCCAGTTGAGTAGTAAATCCGATATCAGGATCAATTGCATCAGCGCAGATGGCAGGCTGGTAGACAGGATCTATGCCGGGACAGCCCCGGACGACCCTACGAGCATTTTCTGGATACCGTCTGAATACCTAAAACCGGGGGTTTATTTTATTGCCCTGGAAAAGGATGGCAAAAACCTGAAAGTGGAAAAAGTTATGCTGTATTAGGAAAAACCGGCCGGGCTATGCCAGTCTTCCCAGTTCATCTTCCATCTTTTCGAGCCTGGGCATGGTCAGGATGTAAACCGCAATGACAAAAACAGCAACGTAGAGGTAAAGCAGTACCCCTGTGATCAGGAATGCAAGAATAGTGAGAAAAGCGGCACCTTCGAAAAATGCCCAGCGAATAATACTTTGCGATACATATTTCCGTGCGATCTCTTCAAAATCGGCCTCTTTCTTTTTCAACTTAAGCCTGTAGGAATAAAACAGGGTGCCTAAAGTAAAATTTATAAAAATGAATGCCGGTACCAGGTAGGTAAAAACAGATTCACTTACCTCTGATACGTGGTAATTGTTGGTAAACACAATGACACAGCAAATGATCAGGAACATCATCTGGGCGCCCAGCAGGACAAGAAAAATAATGCGCAGGCTGTTGAAATTGGCATTGATCAGCTCTTTATTTTCCATGGCTTTGAATTTTGGTTGCAGAATTTACAGGTAAATATACATAAATATCAGGGATAGCTGAACAGGCAATGGGGAAGGAATTTTTCCGGGAAGTGAGTTAGTTATAAAAATGATCATACATACCTCCTCCAATGCCAATTGATTATAAATGACTTTTGATGGGCACTTCCAAAATACTGGTTCATGACCTGCTGTGTGGCATTAACCCCGTAGGTTTTTCGTATATTAAATTGAAAACCAGTGATTATTATTGGTTTCGTGATTTAAAAT
>CAZVAY010000234.1:0-4677 GCA_964625265.1 uncultured Sphingobacteriales bacterium
ATAGTGAACTGATGCCTCGACAATCAACGATCATAAATAAATTGTTTTGGACTGGAACTGCAATAGTAATCGTTGTTTTGCTTGTTGTCCTGCTTTGTAATGTCTGGGTTTACAGCATTTCAAAAGGAGATATTTATTACAATATAGAAGATCTGCCTGTTAATAAGGTGGGAGTTGTTCCGGGTACAAGTAAATTCTTAAAAAAAGGCATAATCAATCCATACTTCAGTAACCGGATCGATGCTGCAGCGGAGTTGTACTTTGCAGGTAAGATCAATTACATTTTAGTAAGTGGTGACAATTCCACCAGGCACTACAATGAGCCGGTAAGAATGCGTGATGCATTGATTGAAAAAAATGTACCTGCTGACAAAATCGTCCTCGATTATGCCGGTTTGCGCACGCTGGATTCAGTTATCAGGGCGAGGGAAGTATTTGGTCTCAACCATTTTACATTTATATCTCAACCTTTTCAAAATAGAAGAGCTTCATTCATAGCCCATAACAATGGAATAGTTATCAGCGCTTTTGCAGCGGATGATGTAAAAGGAATTCTGGGAACGAGAGTGAAAGCCAGGGAAGCACTTGCCAGGGTCCTTGTTGTTGCAGATGTCTATATTACCCATCGTCAACCCCGGTATCTGGGTGAAAAAATTATTATTGATGAATTGCCGGAGAAATAATGAGTTGATTGGATACCAGTTATATCGCTGATATTTAAATAAAAAAATATGTAATTTTACGGTTTCATCAAAATCTAATTATATGGAATTCGGAAACATTAACTACCTGGCAGTATTGGTAGCTACCATTGCTGCCTTTGCCCTGGGGGCACTGTGGTATAGTAAACCACTATTTGCAAAGGCCTGGATGAAAGAAGTTGGGCTCACCGAAGAAGATGCTGCCAAATCAGGAGTGGCTAAAACCATGGCTTTTAGCTTTTTACTTTTCCTTATCATGTGTTTTGGCCTTGCTTACCTGATTCAGGGGCATGGTAATGATGAAATTGGATGGCTTTCAGGTTTGTTCCATGGTTTACTCATGGGTGTCGTATTTGTTGGCTGCTCCATGGGGATTAACTATTTGTATCAAATGAAATCATTTAAGTTATGGTTGATTGATACGCTTTACCAGGTCATTGCCCTCGGGGTCATGGGGCTGATACTGGGTGCCTGGCACTAATAGATCAAATTAACCTGAAAAATTCTTAAATTTTTCAGACAAAATATCCAATTTATCTTAACGGAAGCCTTTCCGCAGGGGTGAAATCTGTTTTATTTTTCGGTAATTTTTATAAAAACGCAACCTTTGATTTATTCTGTTGTCTATTACAGTTGAAGATATCAATGTCAGAAAAATAAAATGCGTAATACCAGTTTAAGAATTTACAGGATAATCAGGGAAATTGGCGGTAGCCCGGAAAAAATCGAAAGGGATTCAAGGTTGAAAGATGACATCGGTTTTGATTCATTTGACCTGTGTTGTCTTTTCAATAATGTGGAATACAGATGCAATGTTATGTTTAGCCAGGACGAGATCAACGATATGAGAACTGTTGGCAACCTGATCGATCATGTCAATTATATGGCCAATTAACCTGATTTATTAAATTAGCCTCGTATCTTTGTCAACGTATGATCTGGCAAAGAATCCGAAATTACATTTTAACAACAGGGGTAGTTGTAATACTATCCTGGTCAGGTTATGCAAAGGGAATTATCATAGGCAATGACAGCATTGTTCAGTCGGTTTTCCAAAATTATTCTCCTGACCAAATAAAGGAATTCGCCCGTGGGATATTATCCGGCTACGATGAAGTTATTCTACATCTTGGCAGGAAATACCCTTTTAATACGGGTGGTTTTTATTCTTCACCAAAGAGTAAGGAAAATCTGGCCCTATTCTGTAAAAGCATTAATAATAAAGGAGGAAAGGTTTATTTGTGGTTTCTTGACAGTTATGGATCAAAAGGTTTCTCCGGGATCTATTCCGGGTACCGGGAAATAATTGATGATCTGAAATCAAACTTATCGGAACTCCATGTGGTTTATCATGGCGTGGTGATAGATATGGAATGGATCAACCGTCCTGTTGGAAACAACAATAAGCATTACCTGGAGATACTCCAATACCTAAAAGAATCTTTTCCTAACAAAAAAAGGTATGCATTTGTATCCCTAACGGATGATAAAGAAGAAAACAAAAGGCGTGGATTTGATGAGAATGAAATGCTAAAATATCTGGATAACCTGATACCCATGCTCTACCTGGCCGATGGTGGTTTCAGGACTGAATATGGATTCGTGCATCCATTGTTGAAGGATTGGCGTATTAGCCAGCTAAAAAAATATTTTAAAGAGCATCAATACAAGCCGGCATATTCCATGGAGAAATCGCTTCTGGTTAAACGATGGGGAAGGGTGATTTATCTGCCACATTTGTATTACCAAAACCCGGAACTCATTCAATCGCTGGATAGAAAACGTAGTCAAAAAAATTTTTATTATTCAGTTGCCCGCTATAAACTTAACCGGGAGTTGTTTGTTCGGGCTCAAAATAAGAAATATAAATACAGGAAAGGTAAATCCTTGTTTTTGTTAGAGCCGGAAAAGAACTTGTTTACAGGTTATTATTTTATTTGGGAATATCTTTATGCATTTAACTGAAAAGGTTGTTGGAGAAATTTGAATTGCCTGGATGACTATTGTTATTTTTTAACACAATAGTTACATGGACTTAACATTAGGTTAACATTGATAGTTCAAATTTGCAGCATTAACAAATTAAATTTCTGTCATGAAACAAGTTAGATTTTACCTTATGTTTTTTTCCGTTTTTGCCTTTGTCAATGGCTTTAGCCAGGATACCGGGGGATTTATCCCCAAATGGAGCAACGGTTACAAATTGGAAAGTGCCGACAAAATGTTCAAAATGAAATTTGGTGGCCGTATTATGTGGGATAATGCTTTTTTTATTCAGGACGATTCACTGGATACACATTTTGGAACATTAACAAGTGGCAGTGAATTCAGGAGAATCCGTTTTTTCAATTCAGGAACGATATATAACAACATTGCATACAAACTTCAGTTTGATTTTGCCGGTGGAAAAGTTGCGGTAAAAGATGCATTTGTAACTATAAAAGGAATACCGGGAGTTGGCAACATTCAAATGGGACACTTTAAAGAACCCATCAGGTTGGAATCACTGACCAGCAGTAAGTACATACCTTTCATGGAGCGTTCTTTCAATGACGACTTACTTGAATCACGTAATTCAGGCATTATGCTGTACAATGATCTTTTTGATTCAAGGCTATCCTGGCAAGCCGGATTATTCCGGGGAGCCAATTCTGCCGGTGATGATAAAAACGCTGGTCAGGGTTATGCTGTTACCGCCAGGGTAACGGGGTTACCTTTTATAAAGGAAGAGAAAAACCAAATGCTACATCTAGGGGCTGCTTTCAGTATGCGAAATCCCAATAGCGATGAATACGAGACAGAATCCCGTCCTGAAGCACATCTCGGCCATAAATATGTCTCCACGGGTACGATCGCCAGGGTAGATAAAATTAATATGTTTAATGTAGAAGCTGCTCTTGTGATGAATGCCTTATCATTCCAGGGGGAATACATGATGGCAAGTATGGACACTTTAGGTGCCGGCTCTGCCCTGTATTCCTTCAACAGCTACTATGTACAGGCAGGGTATTTCCTTACCGGTGAAAGTAGGCCTTATAAAAGTTCATTAGCAGGATTTTCCAGGGTAAAGCCTAATAAAAATTTTGGAAATGGAGAAGGTGGGCCCGGTGCCTGGGAAATAGCATTGCGGTATTCATCTGTCAATCTAAACAGCAGCGATGTAGCCGGAGGCGAACAAACTGCTATTACAGCAGGGTTGAACTGGTACCTGAATCCGGCAACCCGGCTCATGGCCAATTATGTTCTGGCACAGGTAGCGGGTGAGGGCGATGTTTCTGTATTTCAATTCAGGGTTCAACTGGATTTTTAATCTTTTCAGGTTAACAACAATAGTTTTAAAACCTGCCTGCCCGGCAGGTTTTTTCGTATATAAAATAACTTTAGTTTAACCTGTCCTTAACATTCACTTAATATTGGCTGTGTTTCTTTGCATAAATAAAATTAATAATCAGATGAAAAAATTATTTACTTTTTTAAGTGTTGCTGCCATCATGGCAACAATAGCTTGTAACAGCAGCAATAACACTACAAGCAACTCCGAAGATGAACTTTCAGGAGATGTAAAAATTGATGGTTCAAGTACCGTTTACCCTATTACGGAAGCAGTAGCAGAAGAATTCAGGACAGAAGCACCCAAAGTGAAAGTAACTGTTGGAATTTCAGGCACCGGTGGCGGCTTTAAGAAATTTAGCCGTGGGGAAACTGATATATCTGATGCCTCAAGGGTCATCAAACAAAAAGAAATTGATATGTGTAAGGAGAATGGGATTAATTATCTTTCTCTTGAAGTAGCCTATGATGGCATGGCTGTCATTGTAAACCCGGAAAATGACTGGCTGGAATCCATTACCGTTGAGGAATTAAAAATGATATGGGAGCCTGAGGCACAAGGCAGGATCATGCGATGGAACCAGATCAGGGATGAGTGGCCTGATGAAGAAATTCATCTGTATGGACCAGGCACGGCGTCCGGTCC
>CAZVAY010000235.1:0-4617 GCA_964625265.1 uncultured Sphingobacteriales bacterium
AAAGGATAACGTCCATATTTTAGAAAAGATAGACCGGACCATATACAAAAAAAAGCCTAGCCCAAATGAATGTCAACCTCTCTTGTGACAAATCCATCCCTATTTTTCTTAAACTATCCTTGTCCACAGTAAATGGTTTTAGTGGAACAATTTCATAATCCTCTGTTGTTCATATTAAGTCATTTAAGGGGTAAATACATGCTACTCTTTCAATCCCGGCATAATAGGCTTTGGTTTCATAATAGCTGATAATCCGCCTGGATTTAGCTGAAACAAGGGTGGTCAGTGCATCCAGTTTTTCCAGGTGGCTCGCCATTTCATTCAGGTACTTTTTTTCAACTATTTTGTAATTGCTTTCAGCGGCTTTTTCAGCAGCCAGCGAAGCGTTCCACTTCAGTTCGGCTGATGAATATTCCTGAACGGCATTGATCACTTCCAGCCTGATATTTTGCCTGGCTGCCTCATACTTGTATCCTATGGCATCTGCCAAATACCTACTCTCGGCAATCTTGTTACGGTTTCGAAAACCATTGAAAATGTCCCAGCTAAAGATAACAGAGGCCATGTAATAATCATCCTCATTGGTAAAAGTGTATTTTTCACCCTGAAAACCATAGTCCAGTACGGCATTTACCCTTGGTGTTTTTTTCATACGGTACATGGAAGTCCCCAGGTCGTTGATACGGGTATAAACTTTCAGTACAAGCAATTCTTCCCTTTGCCCTTCAGCCAGTGATATCAGGCTGTCCGTATCGGGGATAGTCTGAGGATTCACCGGCCCGTTAACAATTTCAGTTTCAATATCAGCAGATGTTTCCCTGTTTAGCAAAGTATTAAAATAGGCCCTGGCAAGATTTACCTTGTTACCTGCATCAGCAATTTTAAGTTCAAAATTCTTTAGCTCGGCTTCTGCCCGGTAAACACGGTCGATAGTAGCTTTTTCATTTTTATACAGGCTGTTGGCCACACGCAGGTTTTCGTTCACCAGGCTTTTGGCAGAGTTGAGCATAGAAAGTAATTCCGATGCTTCCAGGTATTGGTAGTAAGCCACTTTTATTTTTTTAACTAATTCCCTTTTGGCCCATTGAAGTTCGAGTTTTGCAACTTCAAGTTTTTTTTCACTGATCTTATAATTGATCAGAATATCCGGGTTGTAAAGCGGCTGGACTATACGCAGTTTTGTTTCCTGCTCGGTGGGCCGGAGAAAAGGGAATTCTTCATTTTGTAATGGAGACGGTGCAGTAACGGGGATGCCGTGCAATTGATAAAGCCCGGTCAATCCCTCATAAACCGGGTTCATCAGGTCACCGATCGGAAATTCGATGGTACGGCCACCTCCGGCAACAGAATACCTGGCATTTATACCTGCTGATGGCATAAAATAAGACCGGTTTTGCCTGAGCAACGATTCCATCTGTTTGGTTGAAGCTTCCTTTTCCCTGATCCCGGGATTATTCTTCAACCCTGTCTGAATATAGTTTTCCAGGACACTTTGCGTAAAGGCAGGAAAAGAAAGGATCACCCCAACGCATACAACGGCAATTTTATTTCTGAAGCCCATCAGCTATGATCTTAAAGGTATTTTGTATTAATGTTTGCAACTGAATACCGAACAACTCCATGAGGTTGCTCCTGAAAGCCAGAAATTCCAGTACGCCATTGAGTTTCGACCAGAGGATCATGGTTAGTTCAAGAGCGGAAATATCATCCCGGATGCTGCCGTCCTGCTGGCCTTCGGCAATGACCTGGCTGACAAACATTAATGGAGAATCTTCACAGAGCAGTTTTTTGCGTTCTTCTTCATCCACTTTTTCAATATTGGCTGAATGAAACTCTGCAATCAGGTTAAAATATTCAGTGTGCTGATTATAAAAATCAATGTAGGCATCGCCTGTATGTTTCAGGTTTTCCAGGCCGCTGGCGCCTTGGACATAATGCTTCCTGAATAGTCCGGATATGATGTCAAGCGCCTTGTTGACAATGGCATAATGAATATCTTCCTTGCTTTTAAAATAGAGGTACAGGGTTCCCTTGCTGAGTTCGGCACGCCTGGCAATGGCATCCATTGTTGCAGTCTGAACCCCGTTTTCTATAAATAAATCTGTGGCAGCATCAATGATCTCATTTCTGCGCCTTTCTTTTTCCCTGATCTTTCGTTCGTTTATACCCATGTTTAAAAAATGACTACTGGTCAATTAATAAACAAAGGTATAATTTTTTTTAAATTATTCAGGCAACCAAATATTAATAGATAAGTCTACTTTTGCAATTCCTCAATTTCCGATATACATGATGCGTTATTCACAGGCAAAAAATGACGGGAGGCTATTATCTCTTTTGAAGGATGTTGGAAACGCCATCAGGGGAGAAGAGCGTGATTACACCACCGGAAGTATGAAAAAAGCCATTTTCCTGCTGGCCATTCCCATGGTGCTAGAAATGATGATGGAATCTGTTTTTGCCATTGTGGATATTTTTTTCGTCTCCAGGATCGGCAGCCAGGCTATCACAACAGTGGGCATTACCGAATCCATACTTGTTGCGGTAGTCTTTACCATTGGGATGGGTTACGCAATGGCCACTACATCCATGGTGTCCAGAAGAGTCGGGGAAAAGAAATACGGGAAAGCTTCAAGGGTGGCTTTCCAGGCTATTTTGATTGGATTAGTTACCTCAACGGTTTTGGCCGTTCCCGGGGTGATGTATTCTTCGAGGTTACTGCAGCTCATGGGGGCTGAGCCTGTCATTGTCAGCCAAATGAGTAGTTATACAGCCATTATGCTGGGAGGTAACGGTATCATTATGTTGCTTTTTATCATCAATGCCGTTTTCCGTGGTGCTGGCAATGCAGCTATTGCCATGCGGGTTTTATGGATCGGCAATGGTATTAATATTATTCTAGACCCTTTGTTTATTTTCGGACTCGGGCCATTCCCCGAACTGGGTGTTACCGGGGCAGCCGTTGCCACTAACATCGGCAGGGGAACAGCCGTTTTGTATCAATTGTACCTGCTTTTTAACGGCAAACAAAAAGTAAAACTGATCATGCAGGAGCTTTCTGTAGATTGGGAAATCATTGTCAGGCTGTTACGGTTGTCATTAGGGACTATTGGCCAGTATTTTATTGCCACAGCCAGTTGGCTGGGGATGGTCAGGATGGTTTCATCCTTTGGCAGTGATGTATTTGCCGGTTATCAGATTGCTATCCGTATTTTTATCTTTTCGTTATTGCCTGCCTGGGGAATATCCAATGCAGCATCAACCCTGGTCGGACAAAACCTGGGAGCCAAAAACCCAATCCGGGCCGAACAAACCACCTGGCAGGTTGCCAGGGTCAACATAGTTTTCATGGCCTGTCTTACCATAATCTTCCTCGTAATACCTTCCTTCATGGTCAGGCTGTTTTCTGCCGATGCTGTTGTAATTTCCAGTGGTACGGAATGTTTGCGTATTATGGGAATAGGATTGACAGTTTATGGCCTTGGAATGGTGTTGGTCAATTCATTCAACGGGGCCGGAGATACCTTTACACCCACCTGGATCAATGTTATTGCTTTCTGGGCAATAGAATTGCCGGTTGCCTATTTTCTGTCTTTTTCATTTGGATTTGCCGAAACCGGTGTTTTTATTGCCATCGTGGTTGGCGAAACCATCATGACGTTTATTGCCTTCCTGGTATTTCGTAAAGGAAAGTGGAAACTGAAAGAGGTTTAGAAAAGCTTATTACAATTAAATGGTAATGGCCACTGCATACACGTGCCGGGTGAATGCGAACCCCTGTTAACTAACTGCAATATGCAGATGCATCTTCTATCTGTGTCCAAAACCCAAAAGCGGTTTTTCAACCATCTTATCTTTCCTATTTTTGCAACCATGAAAAAGCCGGTGAATGTGATGCAGCTTTTGTTTTCCCTGCTTGGTGCTTTGGTTTTACTTTTTATCATTGCCCCGCTGGCAGGGCTGCTGCTGTCTTCCACACCCGTTCAACTCTTCGATACCTGGCAGGAAACAGAGGTGCGAAGCAGTATCAGCCTGACTCTGACGGCCGCTATTGGTGGCACGCTGATTTTCGCCTTTGCGGCAATTCCTTTTTCATGGATCATGGCCAGGAAACATTTTCCATTGAAGAGGCTTGTTGCCGGTATCATTGACCTGCCTATTGTCATTCCGCACTCTGCAGCGGGTATTGCGGTTTTAGGCTTTATTTCGCGTGACACCATGCTTGGAAAAGCTGCATCAGGCCTTGGTTTGAGCTTTATCGGACATCCGTTGGGAATTGCCGTAGCCATGGCTTTTGTATCCATTCCATTCCTGATCAATGCCTCTATAAATGGATTTCTTTCAGTACCGGAACGGCTGGAAAAAGCAGCTTTAAACCTGGGTGCTTCTCCTGCCAGGGTGTTTTTGACCATTTCCCTTCCACTTGCATGGCGCCATATTCTGTCCGGTATCGTTCTGATGTTCGCCAGGGGCATGAGTGAGTTTGGCGCAGTCGTTATTGTGGCCTATCACCCAATGGTGACACCCGTTTTGATTTGGGAGAGGTTTGGTGCATACGGTCTGGAATATGCCCAGCCCGTGGCGGTCATTTTTATACTGGTCACTCTGGGTATTTTT